>JAEUKG010001007.1 GCA_016794325.1 Myxococcales bacterium
GGTGGACCGTCGCCAGACGCCCGCGGATCGCGCGCACGTACGCGCGAGGGTCGACGTCGATCGAGACGGGGTAGCGCAAGAAGACGACGTCGTATTCGTCGAGCTCGCGGGTGGAGGCGAGGAGGTGACCGCGCGCGAGCCGCGACAGGCGCCGCAACCGCGCGGGGACCGGGCGGTGGCGCACGTACCGGACGCCGTTCACCGTCTCCGAGCGCGACTCGTTCACCACCACGACGTCGAAGGCCACGCCCTCGGCCTGCGCCGCGCGGGCCTGCCCCGCGAGGGCCTTGTCGATGCCCTTCAGGTGGAAGCCGAGGTTGAGCTGGACGTGGGCGATGCGCATGCGAACTTCAGGGCTCGCCGCCCGAGAACTCGCGGTAGCTCTTCGTGCCGGTCGCGAGCTCCGGGGGCAGGGGCGCGTCGTCGGGCACGTCGAGGCAGCGCATGACGCCGCCCTCGAGCGCGTAGCGGAGCCGCGACTCCGGGCACGTGTAGGTGCCGTCGGGAGCGCCCTTCTTGGCGAGCACGTGGCCGTGGCGGCTCATCCACCCGACCTGGCGAGCGGGGACGCCGACCATCATCGCGTACGCGGGCACGTCGCCCGTCACCACCGCGCCCGCGGCCACGAACGCGTGGGGCCCGATGTCGTGCCCGCACACCACCGTCGCGTTGGCCCCGATCGTCGCGCCGCGGCCGACCGCGGTGCGCTCGTAGAGGTGGCGCCGGTTCACCGCCGAGCGCGGGTTCGACACGTTGGTGAACACGCACGACGGCCCGAGGAAGACGTCGTCGCCGAGGGTGACGCCGGGGTACACCGAGACGTTGTTCTGGATCTTCACGTTGGCGCCGACCACGACGCCCTCGCCGATGAACACGTTCTGCCCGAAATTGCAGCCTTCGCCGAGGCGCGCGTCCTTGCACACGTGGCAGAAGAACCAGATCTTGGTCCCGCGCCCGATCGTGCACGGCTCGTCGACGTACGACGAAGGGTGGACGAAGACTCCCTCGCGATCGGCCATCACGTGACCGCGCGGCGGAGGTGCTCCGAGACCCAGTCGATCTGGGCTTCGCTCATCTCGGGGTAGATGGGGAGGCTCAGGATCTGCGACTCGTAGGCGCTCGCGTTCGGGAACTCGCCCTTGCCCTGGCCCACGTGGGCGTAGGCGGGCAGGCTCGGGAGCGTGTTCGGATAGTGGACGCCGGTGTCGATGCCCTGCTCCTTGAGGCGGGCGCGCACGCGCTCGCGGTCGGGCACCCGCACCACGAAGAGGTGGTACACGTGGCCGAAGCCGGGCGCCGCCGCCGGGAGCTCGAGGTTCGGGGTGCCGGCGAGGCGCTCGCGGTAGCGATCGGCCACCGCGACGCGCGCCTTCGTCCACTCGCGCAGGTGCGCGAGCTTCACGTTGAGGATCGCGGCCTGGAGGTTGTCGAGCCGGCTGTTCGTCCCCTCGAACTCGTGGTCGTACTTCTCCTTGCGGCCGTGGTTCGCGTACATGCGCATCTTGAGCGCGAGCGCGTCGTCGTTCGACGTGATCGCCCCGCCGTCGCCGTACGCGCCGAGGTTCTTGCCCGGGTAGAAGCTGAACGACGCCGCGGCGCCGAACGAGCCGACCACGCCGCCGTCGCGCTCGCCGAGGTGGGCCTGGGCGCAGTCCTCGACGATCGCGGCGCCGTGGGCCTTGGCGAGCTCCCCGATGCGGGCCATGTCGCAGACGCGGCCGTAGAGGTGCACGGGGAGGATGGCGCGGACCGGCTTGCCGGCCTTCTTCGCGGCGTCGAGCGCGCGCTCGAGGGCGGCGACGTCGATCGTGTAGTCGGGCCCGCAGTCGACGAAGCGCACCGCGGCGCCGGCGAGCGTCACCGCTTCGCTCGAGGCGATGAACGAGTTCGCCGCGGTGAGCACGGTGTCGCCGGGGCCGACGCCGAGGCACTTCAGGATGATGACGAGCGCGTCGGTGCCGTTGGCGACGCCGATGCAGTGCTTCGCGCGGTGCTCCTTGGCGAAGGAGGCCTCGAGCTCCTTGAGCGCGCGGCCGCCCACGAACTCGGTCGCGTCGACGACGCCCTGGATCGCGGCGTCGATCTGCGGCTTGATCGACGCGTATTGGGCCTTGAGATCGAGGAACGGGACCTTCACTTGCTCACCTCGTGACCGAGCTTGCTCCACTTGGGGCGGAAGCGCAGACGCACCTCTTCGCGCGACTCGATGGACTCGTAGAGTGCGGTGATGAGCTCGAGGCTCTTGCGCCCCTCGAGGCCGTCCACGAGCGCGGCCTTGTCGTTCACGATGCAGTCGACGACGTGCTCGAGGTACGCTTGGTGGCCGAACCCGTACACGTTGGGCGGGTTCACCGAGTAGTTCGCGAGGACGTCGGCGTCGCCCGGGTCCTTGTCGACGAAGTTCCAGTGGCGCATCTCGTTGACCGCGAAGCCGGCGATCTCCACCGTGCCCCGCTCGCCCATGACCGAGATCGACCCCTCGAGATCCTTCGGCCGCGCGGCGGTCGTCGCCTCGATGACGCCGAGGGCGCCGCTCGTGAACTTGAGCACCGCGACCGCGGTGTCCTCGGTCTCGACGTCGACGAGGGCCGTCGTGCTCTTCGCGAACACGGTCTCCACGTCCCCCATCATCCACTCGAGCAGATCGAGGTGGTGGCTCGCCTGGTTGGCGAGGATGCCGCCGTCGTAGCGCCAGGTGCCGCGCCACGCGTCGAGGTCGTAGTACGACTGCGGGCGGCACCAGCGCACGCGCACCGTGCCCATGACCATCTTGCCGAAGCGACCGCGCTCGAGCGCCTCGCGGAGCTTGAGCACCGGGCGGTTCCAGCGGTTCTGCTTCACGATGAAGAGCCGCGCGCGCGCCGCGTCGCAGGCGCGGATCATCGCGTCGGCGTCGTCGAGGGTGAGCGCCATCGGCTTCTCGCAGACGATGGGCTTGCCGTGGCGCGCGAGCCGGATGACGTGCTCGGCGTGGAGGCCGCTCGGGGTGAGGACGGAGACGACGTCGGCCTTGGTGGCGACCATCATCTCGTCCATGTCGGTGAACTTGGGGGCGCCGTATTTGGCCGAGAACTCGGCCGCGCGCTCCGGGAGGACGTCGCAGACGCCCACGAGCTCCGCGCCCGCGACCTGCTTCTGGGCGAGCAGCTGCGCGTGCCGATGACCGATTCTCCCGCACCCGACGATCGCGAACCTGAGCATGTGAGACGTCCTCGCTCGCCGTTGGTGGCGCGAGCCCACCGAGGCGTTCGACGCGCCTTCTACCACAGGGGTCGGGACCGAACGAAACGGCGCAAACCCGGGGCCTCATCGCCTCGGGATCACTGGACATTTGAGCTCCCTCACCCTCGCCGGAGCGCGGGGGCGAGCGGAGCCCGTTCAGCCCTCGGCGCGCGACTTGTGCACGTGATCGAGGATCTCCTGCGCGAGGTGGGTGACGTCGTCGACGTTCTCCTCGTTCTCGAGCACCAGGTGGGGCGCCAGCGGCTCGACGAAGGGCAGGTCGACGCCGACCACGCCGGTCGCCTCGCCCCGGCGCGCGCGCGCGTAGAGGCCCTTGGGGTCGCGGGCGGTGAGCCGGTCGAGGCCGACCTTGAGGTACACCTCGACGTAGTGCGGGGCGTTCTCGCGGTTCCACGCCTGCACCTCGTGGAACAGGGACATCGTCGCGCACAAGACCACGTGGTCCTGGCGCGCGAGGTAGCTCGCGAAGCGCGCGAGCCGGTAGGCGTTGAGGAGGCGCCCGGCGGGGTCGTGCCCGAGGTCGTCGCCGACCGCGGCGCGGAACTCGTCGCCGTCGAGGAGCACCGGCGTCGTCCCCTCCGCCTTGAGGAGCGCCACCGCGGCGCGCGCGATCGTGCTCTTGCCCGCACCCGAGAGGCCCGTGATCCAGATGACGACGCCGCGGCTCATCGCTCGCGAAATACCACGGGCGCAGGCGGCGTCGAGCCCGTTCTTCCGCGCCGCCGTCAGGCGCCGTCGTCGTGGGGCACGAGGTCGGCCTCGCGGAGGCGCGAGCGCCGCGGGGCCGCGATCACCCCGCGCTTGGCCGCCTCGTGGAGGTGCTGCGCGGTCTCGGGGCGGTAGCGCTCGGCGACGCGGAGACCGAGCGCGCGCGTGCGCGCCGACAGCCGCGTCGGAGGCACGAACTTCTCGAGGTAGAAGCGCGGGACGTAGTCGGGGAGCTGCTCGCCGCGGAGGTGGGTGAGCATGCGCGAGGCGATCCAGGTCGGATCGAACACGCGGCTCGCCCACGCGGGGCCCTTCGACGCGAGCTCCAGGCGGTAGGGCATGTCGGTGACGAGGCGCCGCAGGCGCTCCTTCACGTTGGACGGGCTCACCGGGCACACCGGCGGATCGAAGAACGGCTGCGGGGGCTCGATGATGTGGGTCGCGACCGCGCAGCCGGCGCGCATCGCCTCGGCGGCGAGGGCCCCGGGCCCCCCGAGGATCAGCTCGTCGAGGACGATGTCGCTCGACTTCAGGATCTCGAGGAGGTCCTTGCGGAGGAGGCCGGTGAGGAACTTGAACTCGAACTGCAAGCCCTCGCGCTTGAGCTCCTCGACCGCCTGCATCACGTGCGACGTGCCCTTGATGTCCCCCCGCTGCTTGAAGTCCCACGCGGGCGCGTGGAGGACGACCGGCACCTCGCGCGCGGGCACGTGGGCCTCGAGGTCGATCCGGAGCGGCACGAACGAGTGGTAATACGGCCGGATCTGCAGGCTCGACTGGTCGGGCACCGAATACACGAGGTCGGCGTAGAGCTCCGCCCACCGGATGGACTCGATGCGCGGATCGAGCGGCTCGCGGTGGTACGAGGCGCCCCACTTCGACGGGTCGACGCCGAACTCCTGGGAGAACGCGGCGACGTGGCGCGCCTCGGAGCCGAGGTAGTAGACGACGATCTTCTTGCCGAGCCGCTTGAGCAGCGGGAAGAGCACCGGCGGCGGCGCCCACGGCTTCCAGAAGAAGACGTAGACGTCGTGGTCGAGGTAGCTCGGCGTGGCGACGCCGTTCAACGCCGCCGTGAGCACCGCGTCGACGCGGCGGGTGACCCCCGCGACCAGGCGCGGGTGCTTGGCGTAGTTCATCCGCGCGAAGATGACGTTGCCGCGCACGATGTCGTACTCGATCTCCGGCGCGTTGACCTCCTTGTGGGTCACCATCGTCGTCGTCGGGCACCCGAGCGCGCGGAAGCCCTCGGCGAGCGCCGACATGCAGAGCCCGATGTCCTCGCTCGCGAAGAAGACCTTGGGCCGCTCGGGGATCATCGGGCGCACCTACTACGCGAAGATCGCGCGCGCGGCCACGGCGGGCCCGCGCCCCTCCCACAAATCGCTGATATTCCGCGTCTTTTTGCGCGGCGATGAACCGGAGGCCGCCGGCGGCAACGAAACGAACGCCGCGGACATTCGTGCTAAGGTCCGCGGGCTTTTTGGCTCCGTAGGCTCCCTCCCATGACCGACCCCACCGCATCCACCAAGGGCCCCATCGGCGTCATCGACTACGGCGTGAACAACGTCGGCTCGGTCGTGAACGCGCTCCGACGCGCCGGCGTCCTCCCCGTCGTCGTCAAGGACGAGGCGGGCGTGCGCGCCGCCTCCGCGCTCGTCCTCCCCGGCGTCGGCTCGTTCGACACCGGGGTGAAGAACCTCCGCGAGATGGGCATGTTCGACGCGATCAAGGATCGCGTCGCGAACGAGAAGGTGCCGCTCATGGGCATCTGCCTGGGCATGCAGCTCCTCTCCAGGGGGAGCGAAGAGGGCACCCTCGAGGGGCTCGGCCTCGTCCCCGCGACCACGCGCCGCTTCGCCTTCGAGGGCGAGAACAAGAAGCTCAAGGTCCCCCACATGGGCTGGAACGAGACGCGCTGCAGCGACGCCGACTTCTTCCAGGGCCTCCTCGACGACGAGACGCGCTTCTACTACGTGCACTCGTACCACGTGGTCTGCGACGAGGCGGGCGACGTGGCCGCGACCTGCCGCTACGGCCTCGACTTCACCGCCGCCGTGCACCGCGGCCACGTCTTCGGCACCCAGTTCCACCCCGAGAAGAGCCACCGCTTCGGCGTTCGCACCCTCGGCAACTTCGTGCGCATCATCGGCCACGGCTGAGCGGCGCCCCTGAGGTCCCGAGGCGATGTCCGAAAAGACGCGAATCATCCCCGTCCTGTCGCTGTCGCGGCGGCGCATGGTGAAGACCGAGCGCTTCCAGAGCCCGCGCTACATCGGCGACCCGCTCAACATCGTGCGCATCTTCGCCGAGAAGGAGGTCGACGAGCTCGTCCTCTGCGAGATCTCGGCGTCCAAGGAGGGGCGCGTCCCCGACTTCGACCTCCTCGAGCGCGCGGCGAGCGAGGCCTCGATGCCGCTCTGCTACGGGGGCGGCATCCGCACCGTCGCCGAGGCCCGGCGCATCATCTACCTCGGCTACGAGAAGGTCGCGGTGAACACGGCGACCTTCGACGAGCCCGACTTCGTGGCGCGCCTGGTCGACACGTTCGGCTCCCAGGCCGTCGTCGCCTCGGTCGACGTCGAGCGGAGCTCGAAGGGCACCTACGAGGTCTACTCGCACGCGCACCGCAAGGTGCCCGAGCTGCAGCCGCTCCGCTGGGTCGAGCGCCTCGTGAAGCAGGGCGCCGGCGAGATCCTGCTGAACGCGGTGCACAAGGACGGCACGCTCACCGGCTACGACATGGACCTCCTCCGGCTCTTCGCCGGCCGCTTCGACGTCCCCGTCATCCCGTGCGGCGGCGCCCGCTCCGCGGAGGACATGGTCACCGCCGTGCGCGAGGGCAAGCTCTCCGCCCTCGGCGTCGGCGCGCGCTTCGTCTACGAGGGGCGCCTGCGCGCCGTCCTCCCCAACTACCTCTCCCCCGAGCAGCGGCGCGCCGTCGGCGGCGCGGCGTGAGCGCCGACCTCGGGTGACCCGAGCGCGATGAGCGTCCTCAAGAAGCTCCTCGGCGAGACGCTGATCTACGGCCTCTCGGTCGCGCTCTCGTCGCTCGTCGGCTTCTTCCTCCTGCCGATCTACACCCGGTCGTTCACGCCGTCCGAATACGGCGCGATCGCGATGGTGAACACGTCGACCACGCTCGTCGGCATCTTCGTGGTGTTCGGGCTCGACAACTCCTCGGCCATCTGGTTCTGGGAGAAGCCCGAGCCCGAGGAGCGGTCGCGCACCTTCAGCACGTGGCTGGTGTTCACCACCGGCGCCGCCGCCCTCGCCGCCGCGATCGCCTTCGCCCTCAAGGGCCCGCTCGCGACCTGGCTCCTCAAGGACTCGTCCCTGTCGGGATTGTGGACGCTCTTCGCGGCGAACATCGTGGCGGTCAACGTCTCGCGCATCGGCGTGCTCTGGTACCGCATGCAGCGCAGGCCCGCGCTCGCCGTCGTGCTCACCGGGCTCACCTCGGTGGGCACCGCCGTCGGCGGCATCGTCTGCGTGGTGAAGCTGAAGATGGGCCTGCCGGGGGTGCTGTGGGGGCAGGTGGTCGGCTCGTGGGTGTCGCTCGTCGCGACGATGATCCTCCTGCGAGGCGTGCTCGTGCCCACGCGCTTCGACCGGGAGCGCCTGCCGCCGATGCTCAAGCTCTCGGCGCCGCTCGTCTTGATGACGAACCTCTCGTGGCTCATGGGCTCGGCGATCACGCCGGCGGTGAACCTGATGCTCTCGCGCGCCGACGCCGGCCTCTACCAGGTGGCCTCGTCGCTCGCGAGCCTGCTCGGGCTCATCATCTTCGCGTTCGACCAGGCGTGGGCGCCCTTCGCCCTCGGCATCCGCGACGCCGCCGTCGCCCGACGCGTGTACGGGGTCGCGGTCGAGGTCGCCACCGCCCTCGGCCTCCTCCTCGCCTTCTCGATGGCCGCGTTCGCGCTCCCGATCCTGCAGATCATGACGCGTGCACAATACACCGATGCCCAGTGGGTCCTCGCGATCCTCGGCCTCAACACCGTCGTCGCGAACATCCCCGCCGTCCTCAGCGTCACCTTCGCCCGCGAGAAGCAGACGCGCCCCCTCGCCAAGGCGACCGCGTTCGGCGTCGTCGTCACCGCGCTCGCCTTCCTCGGCCTCGCGCCCATCTTCGGCAAGGAGGGCGCGGCGGCGGCGGTCGTCCTCGGATCGATCGTCGTCCTCGCCTCGGCGTTCCGCGACTCGCAGAAGGTGTTCCCGATCGACGTCGGCTACGCGCGCCTCGGGCTCACGCTCGTGCTCACGGTGGGATGGACGGTCGCGCTCGTGGCCACGCGCGGCCTCACCGTCCGCCTCGGCCCGATGATCGCGCACCGCTCGCTCCTGTGCGTGACGCTGCTCGCGGTCGTCGTCCTCGTCTACCGGGGCCCCCTGCGCGCGGCCCTCGCCGAGGGGCGCGCCGCGCGCGCCAAGGCCGCCGCGGAGCCGGAGCCGGAGCCCGAGGGCGAAGCACCTCCTGCCGAAGACGCCGGCTGACGCCCTCGTGGTCCCTCCCTCGGGGAGGCCACGATCCCATACGACGAGAAGCTCGCCGCGCGCACCCGAGACGCCTACGTCGAGGGTCTGCCCGCCAGCGAGCCCCGCGCGGCCGCGCCCCCGCGCCGACGCCCGACGCGGGCGGACCGCGGAGCGATGGGGGTCCGCGCGATCGATCCTCGCTAGGGAGGCGTCTTGAGCGCGCGCCGCACGTCCTGGGGGGTCGCCCAGTACACGTGATCCGGGGTCGTCGTGATGGCCGTCGGCCCTGCCGGTCCCTTCGCGATGAGCGTCGGCTTCACGCCCGCCGGCAGCCCCGCTGCGGGCGCGCGGTACACCGACCCGTCGGGCTCCAGCCAGTAGACGACGCTGTCGTCGATGGTGAGGTCCGTGACCAGACCGGCGCGGAGCTGGTTGATGGTGCCGGGGGGCTCGATCGTCGTCGCGCGCACTCCGCTCTCGCCCGAGGGCGCGCCGCCGTCGGGGACGCCGACGATCCACGCGGCGAAGGTCCCGTCGCTGACGACCCTGTTGACGTCGCGCGTGTTGACCGCCAGGGTGGCGTAGGTGCCCCCGTCGCCGCGCTGGAACGCGGCGATCGTCTGCCCGACCGAGATGACGATGCGCCCCGCGCCCTCCGTCGTCGCGATCGCCGTCTGCGATCCCGAGGGCGCCGAGGCCACCGTCACGGTGTCCATGGCCGCGAGCGGGTCCGCGTACGGGTTGACGGCGTAGTACCTCGCGCCGCTGTAGCGGGCCGCGAGCACCCGCGACCCGTCGTACGTGATCCCTCGGGTGTTGGCCGAGTCGTTGAACGCCTGGACCAGGCTCACCGCCGCGTCGCCTGCGTCTCCCGCGTCTCCCGCGTCTCCCGCGGCGACGCCGTAGCGGTAGATGCGGTCGCCGCCGAGCCACATCACCCACGTCGCCGACACGGGCTCGGCGAGGAGGTATGGGCGCTGCACGGGGTCGGCGCCGGCGGCGAGCCGACGAACACCACCGTCCGTCGCCACGGAGACCAGCGCCGCCGAGCCGCCGCCGTCCGCCGCGATCTCGTTGGCGACGACGAGGAGCACGCCCTTCGAGGTGACCCGCACCGCGCGCGCGTTCTGCAGCGCGAGGACGATCTCACCTGCAGGGGTCGGCGTGCACTCGGGACCGAGGCAGGCGCCCTCCGACGGCGCGTCGATCGTCGCGGCGCCGTCCACGGATCCGTCGGCGCCGACGGACGGATCCTCCCGGTAGTCGTCGAAGGGGACGATGAGCGTGCACCCGCCGGCGGCGAGCGCCGACGCGGTCGCGACGAGGCTGGAGGCCAAGAGCAGGCGCGGCCGCGTCACCACGCGAGCGCTCCCTTCGGGGTGGCGCTCACCCGTACGTTCGTCTCGACCGTCGGCCGCAGGAGGAACGTGACCGCAGCGCCGGCCAGCCCTACGACCCCAACCGCGGCCGAGATGTCCGCGACGAGGAAGGTGCGGTACATCGCGTCCACGTCGGCTCCGGGACAGCTCGGCTTGCACGTCCGATCGAGGTCGCCCTTCTGCGCGAGGCCCCAGCCTCCGAAGACGCCCCCGACGGCGAGCCCGGCGACGCCGATGCCGCCCAGGAC
>JAEUKG010001062.1 GCA_016794325.1 Myxococcales bacterium
CGAGGTCCGCGACGAGGGCCTCCTCGGCTTCCCGCCCTACGCGGCCGACGGGTGCTCCCTGGCGTACATCGCCGTCGACGGCTCCCTCCGCGTCCGCGATCTCGCGACCGGCGCCGAAGAGACGGTGGCCGCCGCGTCCGAGCGCCCGCGGCGCCCGGCGCTCGGCGGCGGGACCCTCACCTGGGAGGCGGGCCCGGCCGGCGGGAGCGCGGTGTTCGTGCGCGCCCTCGGCGCCGGAGCCGAAAACGTGCAGATCGCATCGAACCGCTTCGCCCTCGCCGGCGAGCCTCGCGCCGCGCGAGGGGTCGTCGTCTTCACCGCTTGGGCCTCGCCCGACGTCCGGTCCGACTCCGACGTGTGGCTCTACGAGCTCTCGAGCCGGTCGCTCACGAGGCTCACCGACGGCCCGGCGCAGCAGCGCTTCGCCGACGTCTCCGACACCCACGTCGCGTGGACGGACTTCTCCGAGGATCCGGACGGGCGCTTCGACGAGAACGACGCCGACGTCGCCGACGTCGTCGTCCACGACCGCGCGACGGGGCGCTCGACGACCCGCGCCCTCCCCGGGAAGCAGGCGTTCCCCATCCTCGCTTCGGGGTCGATCCTCGCCTATCTCGACTGGGCTGCCATCCACCCGGAGCCGAAGCTCACCCTGTTCGGGATCCGCGCGGGCGCGCTGGGCGGCGATCCTCGCGCCGATCGCGACGTCGCCGTCGTCCGGAGCCAGAGCGCCGCCGTTCGGCCCGCCGGGCGGGCCGGGGTCGTCGAGTGGGTCGACAACCCCTCGGGCACGCTCCGCTGGTTCCGCGCCGACCTCGAGCGAGGCGGCGAGCCCGCGCTCCTCGACGGCTCCGGCGACGCCGAGCTCTACGCGCCGGCGGTCGCGTCCGGCTTCGCCGTGGTCGCCCGCAAGGCCCGCGACGGCTCCGGGAAGCTCGGGCGACCGCTGCTCCACGCGAGCTCCCGCCGCTGACGGTCGCTCGCCCTGGCGGCCGCCCGCGCTCCACCCTTCCGGGGTCCTGCCGCGAAGGAGCAGGCCGACGCCGCCCGACCCCAGCGCTCGTGCGAGCGGCAACTCAACGGTAACTCAACGGTAACTCGCGGCAGCGGCGCCCCGCGAAAATCCGAGGAAATCCACGGGGGACGCGCGCGGTACGGCCCGTGCAGAGCACGCGGGCCATGCACCGCCGAACGCACCACCGCTTCCTCGCCCTCGTCTCCGTCCTCGCCGCCGCGTGCGGCGGTGATCTCACGCCGAGCCCGCCTCCGGGAGGCGGCGCTCTGCCTCCGGGAGGAGAGCGGCCCTCGACCCTTCCCCCGGACACCGTCGACCCCGGGGGCACGGGCCCTTCCTACGACGGCAAGGGCTTCGTCGTGCACGAGTGGGGCACCAACACCGTCGTCGTGGGCTCGGACGGCGCCATCCAACGCGGCCTCCACCACGAGGAGGAGGACCTCCCGGCGTTCGTCTACGACCGCCGGAAGAAGGAGGTCGCCCAGCGCTCCGTCGACGTGAAGATGGAGACGCCGGTCCTCTACTTCTACTCCCCCAAGCCGCTCACCGCGCGCGTCGTGGTCGACTTCCCGAGCGGCGTGCTCAGCCAGTGGTACCCGGCGGTGTCGTCGTTCTGGCCGCCCGTCCTCGTCGACACGGGCGACCCCGCGCTCGACCGGGGCTTTCCCTTCACCTCCACGACCTGCCGCGACGACTTCAGCCGCGTCCACGAGGGCCGGCTCGACTGGATGAACGTCCAGATCCTCCCGCGCGGCGAGGCGATCCGCCCGCCCGAGGCGCCCCTCGACCGCTTCACCTGGTCGCACGCGCGCGCCGTCGCGTCGAACCCGCTCCGCGTCGGCAACGTGAGCGAAGCCGGAGTCGGCAAGCCCGACCAGGCCGAGCAGTTCCTGTTCTATCGCGGGCTCGGCAACTTCCCGCTCGACGTGACCATCGCCGCGCGCCCGGGCGCGGCGGGGCGCGACGGCGGGGTCGTGCTCGCCAACCGCGGCGCGGCCAAGGTCGGCGCGGTCTTCGTGCTGCGGGTGGAGGCCGACAAGGCCGCCTTCGTCGTGCGCCCCGAGGGCATCGCGCCCGGCAAGTCGATGGATGTGGACGCGCCGCCGGCGACGCGGCCGCTCGACGCGTACGCCGACGACCTCGCCAAGGTGATGGTCGCCGAGCTCGACCGCGGCGGCCTCTACCACGACGAGTCGATCGGGATGGTCAAGACGTGGGCGCGGCAGTGGTTCCGGACCCCCGGCGTGCGCGTGCTCTACCTGAGCCCGCAGTCCGCGACCGAGGCCCAGATCCCGCTCACCGTCGACCCCAAGCCCGACGCCGTCGTCCGGCAGATGGTCATTCGCGCCGAGGTCATCACGCCGCTGCAGGAGGAGGTCGACGTCGCCCGCGCCCGAGACTTCGAGGCCGCCTCCGAGGCGGCGCGCGTCGCCGCCCACGCGCATTTCGACGGGCTCGGCCGCTTCGCCGAGCCGAGGCTCCGCCGCGCGCTCGCGCTCGCGCCCGAGGCCCCGAAGTCCGCCTACGTGTACCTCGACCGCGTCGCGCGCGCGAACGTCTCGATCCGCGTCGGAGAGTAGGCGAGCGGCGGGGCGGATCCGCGACGCCGCCTCACGCGTAGGACGGCGGCGGCGCCGCCAGGCGTCGCCGCACGTGCGAAGAATCGTTCGTGATGTCGATGGGTTGCGTCGTTCGTGCGCCCGGAGCGCTCCCTCTTCCCCGAACGACCGGCCCTCGGTATCTTCCGCTCCCCATGAAGAAGCACCTCAAGCGCGTCGCGCTCGGCATCGTGGCCCTCCTCGTGCTCGCGGGGGTCGGCTTCGGGATCTTCGTGGGCGTGCAGACGTCGGCGTTCGACGCGAGCATGGCCAAGGTCTACGACCAGAAGCCGCTCGACGCGATCGCGCGCTCGAGCGACCCTGCGGTCATCGCGCGCGGCAAGCACCTCGCCGAGTCCGTCGCCGGTTGCACGAGCAAAGACTGCCACGGCGCCGACCTCGCGGGCGGCAACACCCTCGCGATGGGACCGCTCGGCAAGCTCACCGGGCCGAACATCACGAGCAAGGGGCTCGGCGGGGTCTACACCGACGGCGAGCTCGCGCGCGCGATCCGCCACGGCATCAAGAAGGACGGCCGCTCGGCGCTCTTCATGCCGTCGCAGGACTTCAACTGGATGCCGGACTCGGATCTCGTCGCGGTGGTCTCCTACCTCCGAGCCGCTCCGGGCGTCGACAAGGCGAACGGGCCGATGGAGTTTCGCTGGCTCGGCAAGGTGCTCGATCGGCAAGACAAGTTCGTCGCCGACGTCGCGCGGCGCATCGACCACGCGCACGTCGCCATCGCCCCGCCGCCGTCGCCCACCGCCGAATACGGGAAGTACCTCGCCAAGGGCTGCACCGGCTGCCACGGCGAGCGCCTCTCGGGCGGGCGCATCCCCGGGACCCCGTCCTCCTTGCCGGTCCCTCTGAACCTCACCCCGCACGAGTCCGGGATGAAGGGGTGGACCTACGAAGACTTGGACAAGCTCCTCACCACCGGCGTCCGGAAGAACGGAAAGCAGCTCGATCCGTTCATGCCCATCGAGCCCTACAAAGGCCTCGACGAGACCGAGAAGAAGGCGCTCTTCGCCTACCTCTCCGGCCTCGCGCCGCTGCCGTTCGGTGGCCGCTGATGGGCGCGATCACACGCCGCGAGGCCCTCCTCGGCGCGCTCGCCAGCCTCGGCGGCGTGGGCTGCAGCAAGGCGTCGGCGGCCGCGTCGTGCACCGACACGGCGGGCCTCGGCGCCGACGAAGCGCAGGCGCGCGTCGCGATGGAGTACGTCGATCGCGCCGCGTCACCGGCGAAGGCGTGCGCGTCGTGCCAGCAGTGGCTCGCGACGGGGCCCGCCGGCGCGCCCGCAGGGTGCGGCGGATGCCGCGTCCTCAAGGGGCCGATCCACCCCGCCGGCACCTGCAAGCTCTTCGCGCTGCGGACCTGACGGGCCGCCGCGCCGCGGGCGTGAGCCCGCCCGTCGCCGCGCGCGTCAGGGCGCCGCGAAGGT
>JAEUKG010001069.1 GCA_016794325.1 Myxococcales bacterium
AGAGGTCCATCGCGAGCGCGCGGAAGTCGGCGACGCGGTGGAAGGTGACGGCGTCGGCGTCGTGCTGGTCGCGCCCCGCGAAGGACGTTCGCGACAGGACGAGGAGGTCGGGCCCGTCGATGTCCGCCGACGGATACATGAAGCTCTGGTGCGGGTTCTGCGTGCGGGCGACGCACCCGGCGGGGAACCACGAGAGCGCGTCGACCGAATACCAGAGCATCAAGAAGCGCCGGTCGTTGCCGCCGCCGCCGAGGAAGCCGCCCTCGCGGATCGCGCGCCAGTCGAAGACGCGCTCCTGGGTGTCGGCGGGCTGGTTCGACAGCATCCAGAAGAGGCGCGAGGGCTCGTCCCACATGACGTAGACCTTGCACTGGGCGCCGGGCACGGGGTGAAACTGCGAGAACGAGAGCGCGAAGCGGCCCGGCTCGTCGACGAGATCGCACACCGCGCAGAGGCTGCTCGTGCCGTAGTTGGCGATGAGGGTGCGCAGGAGGACGCGCACCCGCCCACCGACGACGACGACGTTGGGCTCGAGCCACCAGTCGCCCTTGGTGTTCGCCCCCGGGGCCACCACCCCTTGGGGCGTCTCGGGGTACTTCGCCTCCGCCGACATCCGCCACGCGCCGGGGTCCATGAGATCGCGCGCGGCGTCGGCGGCCACGACCACGACGCCGCCCTGGTAGTCGCGGGTGCTGAGCGAGAAGAGGAGGTTGCCCCGGTGGAGGACGAGCGGCGAGTCGGCGTTCCACAACGCCCCGGTGAAGAGGCGCACCGGCGCGGACCAGGTCGCGCCGAGGTCGTCGCTGGTGGTGATGGACCAGTCCTTCCACTTCTCCGGCTGCACGAACATGTACAAGCGCCCCGCGTGGACGAACGGCGTCGCGTCGCTGTAGGGCAGCGTCGGGAGCGGCTCCCAGGTGGCCCCGCCGTCGCGGCTCCGCGCCATGAACGTCCGCCACGACGCGACGCCGAAGCTGCTCTGCGTGGGGCGCTCGAGGCACGGCATGGCCGCGATCACGACTCCTCCGGGGAGGGCGACGACGCCGGGATCGTGCATGTAGTAGAAGCGCCCGTCGGCGGGCACCCGCGCGACGACCGAGTGCCCCTGGGCGAGCGGGCCCGCGAAGGGCCGCGTGGGGCGAGCGGCCGCGTCGCAGCCGCCGAGCGGAGCGAGGGCAGCGGCGCCGAGGGCGAGCCCGGAGCCGAGGACGCCGCGGCGACCGATGCGCGTTTCGTGTCCCATCGGCGGCCATCATATCCGCTGCTGGGCCTTCGGATGTGTTCTATGCTCCGCGAGGCATGGCCCAGCGCACCTTCGCGATCGGTGACATCCACGGCGACATGGATCACCTCGAGCGCGTGCTCGCCAAGCTGCCCGCGGTCGACCGCGACGACACCCTCGTCCTCCTCGGCGACTACATCGACCGCGGTCCGCGATCGCGCGACGTCATCGACTACATCCGGGGCGACCTGCCGCGCCGCTTCGCCGGCAAGGTGGTGGTGCTCCGCGGCAACCACGAAGACGGGTGGCTCCGCGTCGCGTCGGGCGGCTGGCCCGAGTTCGTCATCCCGCGCAGCAACGGCTGCTTCGCCACCCTTCGCAGCTACGAAGGCAAGCCGATGACGGAGGAGATGCCCAACGTCGCCGACTGGGAGGCGATGTCGAAGGCGGCGTTCTTCCCCGAAGGGACGATCGACTGGTTCAACTCGCTCCACTACTTCTACGAGGACGAGCACGCGATCTACGTGCACGCGGGTCTGGTCGAGAAGGACGGCGGCTTCCTGCACCCGCGCGACACCGACAACCCGGCGCTCTTGCTCTGGCTGCGGACGAAGAGCTTCTTCGAGGGCTACACCGGCAAGCGCGTGGTGTGCGGCCACACGTCGACCGACTCGCTGCCGCCGGAGCTGTCGAGCTTCACGCCCGACGACCCGCTCGACATGTGGGTCAACCCGCAGAAGACCGTGTACGCGATCGACACCGGGTGCGGCAAAGGTGGGTTCCTCACCGCCCTCGAGCTGCCCGCGCTCGTCGTCCACGAGTCGCGCTGAGCAGCTCCCTCACGGGGCATCCTGCGAAAACCGCAGTGATCCCGAGGGCCAACCATGTAGGGGGATCTAAGGGAGTCTAAGGAAACGTAGGGCCGCGCCGGCGCGTAGGACCTCACACCTCCCTACGAAAGGCCTCCTCCCATGCTCACCGCTCGACTCGCCACCCCGTCCCTCGCGTTGCTCGTCGCCCTACCCCTCGTCGCGCTCGGCTGCGCCGGAGGCGACGACGCGAGCGACGACACCGACTCGTCCGAGTCCGACGTGAAGAAGAAGGTGAAGCCCAAGGGCGGCAACGGCGCCTTCGACCTCCAGAAGCCCGCGTGGTCGACGGACGGCTTCGTCGGCCAGCACCAGTTCGGCGGATCGAACCTCGCGCCGGGTGGCCGGGTCGAGCGCGTGCCCGGCACCTACTCCCTCAGCGTCGGTGGGCAGTCTCTCGGCAGCACCGAAGGGCGCGCCATCGCGCAGTCCGTGGGCGGGTACACGCTCGGCGCCGGGACCATCCTCCAAGAGAAGGCTTCGGGGCTGCGGGTGCGGTTCGCCGAGCCACTCACGCTCGGGCGCGCCCACGTCAGCATGTCGGCGAACGCCAGCGGATTCTCCGGCGCGGCCGACGGATATCTCGTTCCGGATGGCGCGTGGCGCTCTCGACCCGAGGGGGCGAGCATGTTCGTCCTCCCGGGGACGTTCCGCGTCCGCTCGTCCGCGGAAGGTGTCGACAGGACGGCGGTCGTCGCCGCGGGGCAGCTCGGCGAGGTCGTGTTGCCGATCGCACGCGTCAACGTCGCCGGCGACGCATACGACCCGACGTACCCCACCACCACGTCGTGCACGCCGCCCTCGGTGGCGGTGGGAGCGCCGAGCTTCCAGCAATCGTTTCTCGTGCGCCGTGCCGATGGGACGATCGATCCCACCACGTACGTCGTGCCCCAGGGGGTGGCGGCGCCCGCGACGCTGAACACCTATGGTCTCCTGACCGTGATTCCCACCGCCGCCGGGGCCACGCACACCTTCACCCTCAACCGCCTCGAGGTCGACGACGTCGAGGTCAACACCGCAGGGGGCGGCACGGCGATCGTGAAGGGCACGTTCACGATCCAGAGCAAAGTCGGCGCCGAGCTCTCCATGCTCGGCTGCACGTTCCCGACCCACACCGGCGTCGACCTGCCGGACGGCACCTACGTCGTCACGACCACCGCGTCGAGCGCGAGCGGCGCCGTCCGCCACGTGGAGGAGATCTCCTTCCCCTGAGCCGCCGCGTCGAAGCGGATCGCCGGCGCCTTCGGCCGGACGGCGCTGTGTTCGAGATCGCGCTCCTGATTCAGAGCTTGCGCGCGACGACCACGTCGTCCACCAAGAAGCAGCTGCCCGCCGGCGCCTCACCGGCGCCGATCTCGACGCGGAGGAGCGCCGCGCCCGGCTTCTGGATCTCGAAGCTCATCGTCACCTCTTGCCAACTCGAGGTGAGCACCGGCGCCTGCTGCGAGAAGGTC
>JAEUKG010000767.1 GCA_016794325.1 Myxococcales bacterium
GAGCTCCTCGGCGGCGTGACCTCGATCGCGCTGAACGACTTCCCCTACAAGGGCAAGCGCGTCTCGGTGGTGGTGAAGCTCCCGCCGCTCGGCGCGAGCGACGACGGCGCGTACGCCGTCACGCGCGTCCGCTTGAACGGCAAGACCGTCGGCGACGCGTTCGTCCCCGCGGCCTCGCTCGCGGCGCGCAACACCTACGAGATCGAGCTCGGTGACGCCCCCGAGGCGAGCGCCCCCGCGCGCGTGGTCACGCCCGGCGCCGACGACAGCGCCGTGTTCGCGCCCCGGACCCCCGCGGCCTCGGTGTCGCTCGTCGGCGGCAAGCTCGAGGTCGCGGTCGATCTCGCGGGCGAGCCGGCGGGCAAGGTCGCGCTCTCGATCTACCGCGACGGCGTCCGGGTGGCGAAGGACCTCCCGGGCACCACCGCGACCTGGGTCGACGCCTCCACGAGCGCGAGCTCGCCGAGCCACTGTTATGCGGTCGAGGTCGCCTACGCGAACGGCAACGTGTCCCAGCGGTCGAGCCCCCAGTGCTACTGGGGCCCCGGCTACGCGCGCGCGGTCGAGCACTCGCCCTCGGAGCTCACCGCCGTCGGCGGCTCGTGGACCACCGACTACGGGCGCTCGTTCTACCAGGCGTGGGGCGATCCCGGTCACAAGCTCACGCTGCCGTCGTTCACCGCCGCGAGCACCGGCGAGCACCTCGTGCAGGTCTCGTACGGGAACGGCTCGGGGCCCATCAACACCGGGATCACCTGCGGCCTGAAGCTCGCGCGCGTCGAGGACACGACGACGGGCGCCGTGGTGGGGCAGGGGTACCTGGTGATGCCGCAGCGCGGCGCTTGGTCGTCGTGGGGCGACTCGACCTTCGTGCGCGCGAGCCTCACCGCCGGCAAGAGCTACCGCGTGGTGCTCGAGGCCGACGGCTCGTCGCAGAACATGTCGGATCTCATGCACTTCGCCTCGTACACGGGGGGCACCGGCGGCTCCGGCGGCGCCTTCTTCCGCGTGAACGTCGGCGCGCTGAAGATCCTCGCCCGGAGCCCGTGAGCGCCCAGACCGCGCTTGCGCCCGCGGCGCGGCCGCCCCAAGATGCCCGGCCCATGCCCGCCCGCCGAAGAGAGGATCTGCGCGAGGAGATCGCCCAGGTCGCCCGTCGAGACCCCCGCCGCGACTCCGTGCAGATGACCGGGCCCGCGGCCATTCTCCTCGAGCTCCGGCAGGAGCTCGTCGCCCTCAAGAAGCGCGTGAAGGAGCTCGAGGCGGACCTCGCGGCCGAGCGCGTGCGCCGGACCGACGCCGAGGACGCCCTCCACGCGATGCGCCAGAGCGTGTCGGCCAAGGCGAGCGCGACCCGCTCCACCAAGGAGCTCCGGGCCCCCGTCCGCCGCGGCTCCCAGGGCGACCGGAAGCGGTGACCACTTCTTGGTTTGTGGGATCCGAGCTTCCCGATAAGCTCCCCGCGCCGTGACCGCTGTACCCTCGCCCGACCCTCGCGCCCACGACGAGCTCGTCGAACAGCTCACCAAGGTGCCGTTCTTCGACGGGCTCACCCACGAGGCGCTGCAGATGATCGCCGGCCTCGCCGCCGAGGAGTCGCACGCCACCGGCACGCGGATCTTCCAGTACGGCGATCCGGGCGACAAGCTCTTCATCATCCTCGACGGCAAGGTCCGCATCTCGCGCGAGGTCTCGGGGATGGGCGAAGAGGCGCTCGCCGTCCTCGGCCCCGGCGAGGTCTTCGGCGAGATGGCGCTCCTCGACGAGTCGCCCCGCTCCGCCGACGCGCGCGCGCACGAGCGCTGCCGCCTCCTCGTCATCCAGAAGGAGGCCTTCGACGACCTCCTCTTCCTCCACAAAGACCTCGCCTACGAGGTGCTGTGGGCGTGTGTGCGCATGCTGTCGGCGCGCCTGCGCGAGACCAACGACAAGCTGACGTTCCTTTCGACGAGCGGGAGATTCGGATGAACAAGCGCGCGGTCTTCTTCGGGCACGGCATCCTCTCGGCGGCGATGCTCGCGGGCGTCGTCGTGGCGTGTGGGCCTTCGGCGCCCCCGCCGTCCACCGGGCAGAACCCGCCGGCCTCGGCGTCGGCCTCGACGCCGCCGCCGCCGTCGTCCGCCTCCGCCTCGGCGTCGGCGAGCACGTCCGCGACGCCGCCGGCCTCGGCGAGCACCACCGCGAAGGCCCCTCCGGCGCCGATGCCGAACGTGCGCGGCAGCCAGCTCTCGGCCGATCTCCAGGGGATGGGGCTCGATCCGAAGAAGCTCCCGGCGCTGAACAAACTGGAGCCGGCGAAGCTCCGGAAGGTGATGAACGCGTTCACGAAGGCCCTCGGCGTTCAGTGCACGCACTGCCACACCGACGACTTCAAGGCGCCGACGGCCAACAAGAAGATCTCGGTCCGGATGTGGAACGAGTGGGTGGTGGGCCTGCAGTCGGAGGACGGCAGCGCCCTCTTCTGCGACTCGTGTCACCAGGGGAAAGCGAAGTTCCTCGACCACTCCGACAAGAAGGCGCTCGGCGCGTGGATGAAGACCGAGCTCGTGCAGAAGCTGAAGCGCACCGACAAGAAGGACCACTCGTGCGCGACCTGCCACGGCGAGGACTTCGACGGGGACTTCCTCGACAAGTGGAAGAAGTGACGCGTGTGCATGCCTCAACGGACATGCAGCTAAACGCGTGAGCGCCGCTGCACGCTCGCGCCGCCTGGCACCCTCGCCGGCGGCGCGGCGGCCGCGGCGCGAGCCCAGCGCCCGCGCGCCCTCACGCCAGCCTGGAAAAAGACGCCCGAACGGCCCTGGCCGGGGCCCTCCACCCCCTCGGCCCGCGGGCCCTGCGCGCGCGCTCGAGGTGCGTGTAAAATGCAGTGAAACCGCTGATTTACGAAGAAAGACGAGAGCTTTCTTGACGATAGAACACTCGTTCAGTAGTGTTCCATCCGACATGCAAGGTCTCACTCAGCGGCAGCAGATGGTGCTCGACTTCATTCGGCAGTCCATCAACGAGCGTGGCTACCCGCCGACGCTGCGGGAGATCGGCGCGCGGATGGGCATCCGCTCGACCAACGGGGTGAACGACCACCTCCGCGCCCTCGAGCGCAAGGGCTACCTCACCCGCGAGGACATGAAGAGCCGCGCGCTGCGGCCGACCTCGGGCGTCGGGGCCTCCGGGCTCGACGGCGAGGGCGACGACGCCCCCGTGCCGGCGAACGACGACGACCTCGTGGAGATCCAGGTGGTCGGGCGCGTCGCCGCCGGCCTGCCGCTCCTCGCCGAGGAGCACGTGATCGACACGGTCAAGATCGACCGCGGCCTCCTCAAGGGCGGCCGCGAGGTCTTCGGCCTCCGCGTCCACGGCGACTCGATGATCGACGCCGGCATCCTGAGCGGCGACTACATCTTCGTGAAGAAGCAGCTCACCGCGAGCCGGGGCGACATCGTCGTCGCCCTCATCGGCGACGAGGCCACGGTCAAGTACTACTACCCGGAGAAGGACTACATCCGGTTCCAGCCGGCGAACAAGACGATGGCCCCGATCCTCGTCCGCGCCGTCGATTTCAAGCCGACGATGCTGCTCGGCGTGGTCATCGGCGTCTTCCGCCGCGTGTGAGCTCTCTGGCCATCCGCGCCACCCGCGCCACCCGCGCCGCTCGCCCGCGAAGCGCGGTTGACCCTGCGGGGCGGCCTGCTTTACCGTGATCGCGATGCCTAGGCTCGGCAACCTCGCCGCTTTCGTGCTGTTGGCGTCGGCGTCGTCGGCGCTCGGCGGGTGCGGCGCGGTCTACTACACCGCCCAGATCCACTCGGCCGAGTCGCGGGTCGAGCAAGCGCGCGCGGTCGGCGCCGAGCAATACGCGCCGTACGAGTTCTACTTCGCCGAGGAGCACCTCAAGAAGGCCAAGACCGAGGCCAGCGAGGCGAGCTACGGCGAGGCGGCGACGTACGCCGAGGTCTCCGAGGAGTACGCGCGCAAGGCGATCGACCTCGCCAAGGTGCAGAAGGCGAAGAAGGCACCATGACCCGCGGGCGGTGGCTCCGTCGAGCCGCGAGCGCCGTCGCGATCGCGCTCCTCGCCACGTCGTGCTCCACCGCGGCGACGTTGCGCGGGCGGGTCGACGGGCTCACCGACGTGGTCGCCAAGGCCGAGCGCAACGGCGCGATGCGCTGCGCGCCGCGCGAGCTCGCCCTCGCCAAGTCGCACCTCCGCTTCGCCGCCATCGAGCTCGAGCAGGGGTCGCTGTCGGGCGCCGAGAGCCACCTCGTGGTGGCGGAGCCCAACGCGAAGGCCGCGTTCGACCTCTCCCCCGAAGACAAGTGCAGCGACCGCCCGCAGCCCAAGGTGGGCGACCGCGACGGCGACGGCATCCCCGACACGGTCGACCAGTGCCCCGACATCCGCGAGACCTACAACGGCTTCGAGGACGAAGACGGCTGCCCCGACGACCCGGACACCGACGGCGACGGCATCCCCGACTCGCGCGACGCCTGCATGTTCGAGCCCGAGGACAAGGACAACTATCTCGATGAGGATGGCTGCCCGGAGCCCGACAACGACCTCGACGGCATCCCCGACAAGCTCGACAAGTGCCCCAACGAGCCCGAGGACCCCGACGGCTTCGAGGACGAAGACGGCTGCCCGGACAAGGACAACGACAAGGACACGGTCCTCGACGTCGACGACCAGTGCCCGAACACGCCAGGTCCGCCCGGCGGCCCGCGGCCCGGCTGCCCGAGCCTCGTCGTCGTCACCGCCAAGGAGATCCGGATCACGCAGCAGATCCAGTTCGAGTTCAACAAGTCGGTCATCCGGCCGGTGAGCTACCCGATCCTCGACGCGGTCAAGGAGGTGCTCGTCGCGTACCCGAACATCACCCTCGAGGTGCAGGGCCACACCGACAACGTCGGCACCCCGCAGTACAACCTCCGGCTCTCGGATCAGCGCGCCGACTCGGTGAAGAAGTACCTCATCAAGGCCGGCATCGACCCGAAGCGCCTGACCTCGAAGGGCTACGGCCTCACCCAGCCGCTCGTGCCGAACAACACCGAGAAGAACCGCGAGCTGAACCGGCGCGTGCAGTTCATCCGCACCGAGGCGCCGAAGCCCTGAGCGAGCGCCGGCGGCCAGCCGCCCGCGTTCAGCGCTCGAAGCAGTAGAAGCGCTTCGTCTCGGCGCAGCTGGCCGTCCCGTTGTTCGTCCACGCCGCGGTGGTCCTCGCCGTGCGCCCCGTCGTGCCCACGACGGCGGGGCCGCCGCGGCTCGTCCAGCTCGTGCACGACTGCCCGGAGCGAATGCCCGTGGCGAGGGTCCCCGTCCACACGATGGCGTCGACCGGGTCCCCC
Organism: Myxococcales bacterium; assembly: GCA_016794325.1. Taxonomy (GTDB): domain Bacteria; phylum Myxococcota_A; class Polyangia; order Polyangiales; family Polyangiaceae; genus SXNL01. Next base: position 5,343 of record JAEUKG010000767.1, read on the forward strand.
TTCGCGGTGAACGCGATGGCGGAGTCGAGCGCCTGGCCGACGGCGGGGAGCGTGATGGCTCGGCTAGGGCCTTTGCCTCCCGTGGCGTAGTAGGCCCCGGGCTTGAATCGGCCGTTGGCGTCGACGTCGTCCGTGGACAGCCACGCGCCGAAGCCGCCGAGGAGGCCCGCGACGCCGGCCTCGTTGGTGCAAATCGAGTCGGCCGGCCCGAAGCCCCCGAAGTCGCCGGGGAACGACCCCTCCGTGACGAAGACGCGCTTCATCGGCGGCGGCCCGTCGGCCTCGGCCCCTGCGTCCGCGATGGCGTCGCTCGAACCGGAGTCCGCAGGAGGAGGGGCAGGGGCGTCGGCCGCGGCGGCGGCGTCGGATCCCGGCGGTGCCGGCGCGGGCTCGGCCTCGTCCGCCACCACGTACGCGCAACCCGCCGCGGACCCCAAGGCGAGCGCGAGGAGGACCGCCGGGGGGCGGGGCGAGGCCATGATTCAAGAGGTAGCACAGGCCAGAGACCCCGCCGGGGGTGGCGAACGGCGGCCAGCGTCCGTTTTTCCACCCCTTCCACGCCTTTCGGTGTATGGACGCAGACCCGAGGAACCCACCGTGGCGACCCGCACCCGCACCTACACCGTCTTTTTCGCAGTGATCGCGGCCCTGGCCGTCCTTTTTGCGCCGCGCCTCGCGCACGCGCAGGACAAGAAGGTCGAGGCGGCCGCAAAGGCCCTGCAGAAGAAGGCGATGGAGGAGGACTACCTCGCCACCGAGTTCGCCAAGGCGCAGGACAAGCTCGAGAAGGCGCTCGCCTCGTGCGGCGCCGACAAGTGCTCGGCCAACCTCCGCGCGCTCCTCCATCGCGACCTCGGCGTCGTGCAGATCGGCGGCAAGCTCGACGCGGCGAAGGGGCAGCAGCACCTGGTCGACGCGGTGAAGCTCGACGGCGCGGTCCAGCTCGATCCCGACCTCAAGACGAAGGAGCTCGAGGCGGCGTGGGAGGCGGCGAAGAAGGCGGCGGCGGGCGGCGGCACGCCGGGCCCGGGCCCCAACGCCGGCGGCGGCACGCCGACGGGCGACTTCGAGCACACGCCCACGACGGAGCAGGCCTACCGCACGCCGGTGCCGATCTACGTCGAGTACAAGGGCGAGTCGAAGCTCGTGAAGGTCATCGCCCGCTACAAGAGCCTGGGCATGACCGAGTTCAAGCCGGTCGAGCTCAAGAAGATGGGCGAGACCGGGTGGGGTGGCCTCGTCCCGTGCGCCGACGTGCAGGTCGGCACGCTGCAGTACTACGTGCAGGGCTTCGACGCGAACAACGACCCGGTCGCGGTCGCGGGCGATCGCAAGACCACGTACAACGTGCCGATCAAGCGCGGCAAGATCGAGGGCGACGCTCCGCACCTGCCGAACCAGCCTGCGCCGCAGGCCTGCCCCGACACCGGCGACTGCCCGCCCGACTTCCCGGGCTGCAAGAAGGGCCCCGGCACCGGCACCGAGCCGACGGGCAAGCCCGACGGCGAGGAGTGTGACGAGGACAACGAGTGCCGGAGCCAGACGTGCTCCAAGAAGCCCAACTCCTCGAGCGGCGTCTGCGCGCCCAAGGAGAAGAAGGACGCCTACAAGCGCTTCTGGGTCGGCGTCAGCGGCGCCCTCGACATCGCGATCATTTCGCAGCAGGACGACGTCTGCAAGCTCCACCCGCGCGACGTTACCTACCCGCTCCCCGACCAAAGGCGAACGCTCGGAAATGACAAGGACACGTCGGCGCTGCCGGTCAACGACGCAGGCTACTACTGCGTCAAGGGTGATGGCTCCGACTATCCCTTCCGACCAACGGGCGACAAGGGAGTTCAGGACGCGCAAGCGCGCAACGAAAACGACGCGATCGTCATCGGCAAGGACTCGGACAAGGTCCGCTCGAGCGGCACCGCGATTGGCAACATCCGCATCATGGCGTCGTTCGACTACGGCGTGACGCCGAACATCCTCGTCGGCGCGCGCGCCGGAGTCGTACTCCTCACCTACCCGGGTGAGGCGGCGGGCATCGACGGCAAGCGCTTCGGCGCGCCGATCCACCTCGAGGCGCGCGGCACCTACCTCATCGGCAAGGACGCGCTCGCCCCCGGCGGTGGTCTCCTCCCAGGCTTCGCACCCTACGTCAACGCCGGCCTCGGCATCTCGACGTTCGAAGCCAAGGTCCCGAACGGCGTCGCGGTGGCCGAGAAGGTCGACGGGAATGGTCAGCCTGACCCAAAGTCCGGCATCGAGAAGTCTCGTCAGGTCGAGGCCTGGGCGATCACCGGGCCGTTCTTCATCACCTTCGGCGCCGGTGTGCGCTACGCGGTCACCCCCAACATTGCCCTCATGGGCGGTCCCCGCGTCAACTTCGCCTTCGGCAACACGCTCCTGCCGACCATCGGCCCTGAGCTCGGCGCCCAGTTCGGCTTCTGATGCGCGCCTCAGAACCAAGAGGCTTGGAGCGTCAATCCCATTGGGTTTGTTGCCACACCGACACCTAGCCTCAGTGTGCTTTGACTCGCGGAACGAGCCAACAGAGCCACACCGACAGCAGAAGCCACCAGGCCCCCAACCTGAAGGGCCTCGCTCGTCGCAGCGAAGACGTAGGGGACCGTAGGAGCGCAATCAATCACTTGAGGCTGGCCGCTAGGACTAGCTGGAGAGATGTATAGCCGCGGCTGATATGAGCCGATGGTGATAGCAGGACCCACAAGTGGGATAGCGCCGAAAAAGCCGGGATCGTAGCAGGTCCCAGCGTTACCCCCACGGCTCACGAGGGCGATACCGGCCATGCTCAGGCCAAGCCCATAACCAAGCGCCAGACCCCCAAGTCCTCCGACCACGAGACCGACTGGAAGAGCGGAGCTGGGTCGCTTCATTCCACGGTTAGGCCGCTCGCACTCATGTCCCTCCGCAACTAGTCCGTCTGGGCAATCCGGGAAGCCCGCGCAGGCGTCGCCATTCCAAGTCTGTCCTGGCCAACAGCAATGATCGCCAACCGCCGCTCGGCCGCCACCGCAATTGACCGCGGCCTGGGCAGCGCTCGTTTGCAAGGAGGTAAGAGCAAGGACCAAGACCGCAGGTAGCCCTCTTCTCATCGTCGAATCTCAATCTCTGGGGCTCCATCCGGCCACAGGCGAGGTACACACAGTCCTGTCGCGCAGACGCAATCAGTTGGTGGACCGCCGCTCCCAGCCGTCGCGGAGCACGAATGGCACTTGGAACCGAAGCAGATATTGTAGGCGTCGCAATCAGCCTTACGCTCACAACGCGGCGCGCAAAGGCATGCCGAGTGGTCTTGGTCTTGGCACACACGCTCGGAGTCAGCGCTGCACGCCGGAGACCCTCCGCAAGCAGGCGCGACGACGACCGCAAGCCCACTGGATACCACCGAGAAGAGCACTACCCCCCGCACTCGTTCGCCTTTCGGTCGCCCGGAGTCGACACCATCGGATGCTACCATCGCCTCTCGGAGATGGACAAGTGAAGAGCGGCGACGAGATCGTCCTGCGGCTCGGCCGCTACGCGCTCTTCGGCGAGATCGCGTCCGGGGGCATGGCCGCGATCCACTACGGGCGCCTCGCTGGGACCGGCGGCTTCCAGAAGACGATCGCGATCAAGCGGCTCCTGCCCCAGTTCGCGCGCGACCCCGACTTCCGGTCGATGATCGAGGACGAGGCGCGCCTCTGCGCGCGCATCCGACACCCCAACGTGGTCACCCCGCTCGACGTCTTGTCGACCGACCACGAGGTGCTCCTCGCGATGGAGTACGTGCACGGCGAGTCGCTGTCGCGGCTCCTCAAGACGGCTCGCCAGAAGGGGAAGGCGGTGCCGCCCGCGGTCGCGGCCTCTATCCTTTCTGGGATGCTCCACGGGCTCCACGCCGCCCACGAGGCCACCGACGAGCACGGGCGCCCGCTCGGCATCGTCCACCGCGACGTCTCGCCGCACAACGTGATGGTCGGCGTCGACGGCATCGCCCGCGTGATCGACTTCGGCATCGCCAAGGCGTCGACCAGCCGCGACCTCACCCAGACGGGGCAGGTCAAGGGCAAGCTCCCCTACATCTCCCCCGAGATCTACGAGGGGGCGCCCGTCACCCGCGCGGCCGACATCTACGCGGCGGCGGTGGTCATGTGGGAGACGCTCACCGGTCGTCGCCTCTTCGAGGCCGAGACCGACGAGGCGCTCATCGCGCTCGTGCTCCGCGCGCCCATCGACCCCCCGAGCGACTGGAGCGACGGCGTCCCGAAGTCGATCGATCAGCTCGTGCTCGCGGGCCTCGCCCGCGACCCCGCCGGGCGCCCCCGCACGTGCAAGGAGATGGCGCTCGCCCTGGAGCAGGGGATGCCGCTCGCGCCGCCGTCGGCGGTGGGCGCGTGGGTCGAGGAGCTCGCGCAGCCGAACCTCGCCCAGCGCGCGGCGCTGCTCGCGAGGGTGGAGCGGGTCGCGGTGACGATCGACGACCGCCCGTCGTTCGTCTCGCTGGATCCGCCGCCGCGGTCCCGACCGGAGCCGCCGCCGCCGCGGTCCCGGCCGGAGCCGCCGCCGCCGTCGCTCGCGCCCCAGTCGCGGACGCGCGAGGAGCCCCTGCGCCCGCCGCCCGCGGGCGCGCTCCGCAAGCCGGAGGTCGAGATCCCGAACGTCGCGTGGATGCCGACGCCCGCCCAGTACGCCGACGTCGTGACCGAGAAGCCGCGCCGCATCAGCGGCGGCGTGTTCGTGGTCGCCATCGTCCTCATCGCGCTCGCCGCGCTGCTCGTGGCCTTGCCCTCCGTGATCCGGCGGCAGATCGTCCGCGACGCCGCGAAGTCGGGGATCGTCCTCGAGGTGGAGGACGTCGCGCTCTCGCCGCGCCGCATCCGGCTCACCGGCGTCAAGGCGACCAGCGCCGAGATGCCGTTCGTCAAGGCGCGCGCGTCCGCGGTCGACGTCGCGCTGAAGGAGCTGTCTCCCGAGGGCGTGCGCGTCCGCGGGCTCGAGCTCACCGTCGACGGCGCGATCGCCGACCGCGTCGCGGAGGTGAAGAAGGCTCGCGCTCGCGCCGCAGACCCGAAGGCCTCCGCCGACGACGGGCGCCGCGAGATCCCGCTCGTCGTCGAGCCCGCGCGCGTGACGTGGATCGATCCGCTGGGCCGAGGGACGAAGATCCTCGCCGAGAACGTCACCGCCGAGGCCAAGATCGACGCCCGCGCGCCGTTCGCCGGTCCGCCGGTGCAGATCGCGGCGCCGCTCACGCGCTTCGAGGCGGCGGGGGCGATCGCAGGCCCGTGGAAGGTCGACGTCGTCCACGGCGGCATCACGATGAAGGTCACCGCGCGCCTCGACGTCACCGGGGCCCTCGACGCGCGCCTGTCGCTCGCGCTCACCGAGGAGGGGTCGTGGCTCCTCGAGTGGGACGTGCCGCGGGCGCGCGCGCGCGATCTCGGCCTCCCCCGGCTCCCCGCCGACGCGCCGGTGGAGGGGCGCGGGCGCGTCCTCGTCCGTGAGCGCGGAGAGTCTGCGGGGCAGGGGGCGCTCGTCCTCGACGCGGCGCGGCTCGACCTCACCTTCGCGGGGGCGTCGCCGGAGGCGCTCTCGGTCTCGGGCGCCCTCGGCGCGCCCGCCGACAAGATCGGCGCCTTCGGGACGGTGTCCGTCACCGATCGCGGCGTCCGGGTGGACGTCACCGCGCAGTGCGACGAGAAGCGCGGCGGCGCGACCCTCGTGGCGCTCGGCTTCGACTCCAAGGACCTCGCGCGCGCGAAGCTCGAGATCGCGTCCGCGCCGCTCCGCTGCAGCAAGCGCTGAACCGCGCCTCGAAGCGAGCTACGCTCCACCTTCGATGGAACGCACCCCCCAACTATCCCGGGTCGCACAGACGATGCGGCCTGGCGTGTTCGCCGTCCTCGAGGCGCGCATCGCCGAGGCGACCGCCCGCGGGACCCGCATCGTCCCGCTGCACATCGGCGACACGTGCCGGCCTCCGCCGGAGGGGGGGCGCTTCTCGTCGGCGCTCGAGCGGGGCGGCGACGGGCCGGCGCTCTACGCGTACGGCGCGACGGCGGGGGAGCCGGGGCTCAAGGCCGCCCTCGCGCGATGGGTGGTCGAGCGGCGGGGCGCGCCCCACGTCACCGCCAAGAACGTCGCCCTCGGCGTCGGCGGGACGCACGCGCTCTTCTGCGCCGCCCGAGCGATCCTCGACCCCGGCGACGAGGTGATCATGCTCTCGCCCTACTGGCCGCTCGCCCCCGGCATCTTCCACGCGTGCGGGGCCACCCTGGCCGAGGTCTCGGTGAGCCAGCGCCTGTACGCCGATCCGGGCTTCGACGTCACGGCCGCGCTGCGCGGCGCCCTCGGTCCGCGCACCAAGGCGATCTACTTCGTCTCGCCGAACAACCCCGACGGCAAGGTCCTCGGCGAAGGCGTCCTCGCGCGGATCGCCGACTTCGCGGAGGAGCACGACCTCTGGGTGTTCGCCGACGAGGTGTACGCCGACATCGTCTACGGGGCTCCCTCGCCCTCGTTCGGGGCGATCGCCTCGGCCAGGTCGCGGACCGTGCTCGTCCATTCGCTCTCGAAGAGCCACGCGCTCGCGGGGGCTCGGATCGGGTTCGTCGTCGCCCCCGAGGAGGTGATCGCGGCCGCGCTCCGCTTCTCGACGCACACCGCGTTCAACGTCCCCCTCGTCTGCCAGCGCGCCGCCGTCGGCGCGATCGAGTCGGGCGAGAGCTGGATGCGCGAGTCCGTCGCCGCGTACGCGAAGGCTCGCGGGGCCGTCCTCGAGCGGCTCGAGCGCGCGGGCGTGGCGACGTTCGCGCCCGAGGGGGGGACCTACGTGTTCGTCGACCTCGCGCCCGCCCTCGGCGGCCGCACCATGGTGGCGCTCCTCGAGCGCGCGATCGACGAGGGCGTGCTCGTCGCTCCCGGCGCGGCGTTCGGAGCGGGCTTCGAGGCGTTCGTGCGCGTCTGCTTCACCAGCGTGCCCGAGGCCGACGTCCTCGAGGGGGTCGACCGCCTCCTCCGCGCGATCGGCTGAGCCGGGGAGGGAAGGTCGGCCCTGCGCCGCGCGTAGGATCGCGTGCCATGTACAGCTCACTCCACAAGGTCGACATCGTGGTGGCGGATCAGGGCCGAGGCGGCGGTGAGCTCCTCGTGCAGACGGACCACCGGGACGCGAGCGAGGTCGACGGCGAGGTCGAGCTCGCTGTGCTCTTCGCCCTCGCGCGCATCCTCGTGCCGCTGCGGGTCGAGCGGTGGAAGGGCGCGACCGTGCGCTACGTCGCCCTGGGCCAGCTCCACCCGGCGCTCGCCGAGGTCGTCGCCGCCACGGGGCAGCTCGCGGAGTCGATGGGGCAGCCGTTCGACGTGAGCGGCGTGCGCGCTCGCCCCGCGGCCGACCTCGCCGAAGAGGCCTTCGAGCGCCTCTCGGCCAAGGTCCTCGCGCGCGAGGGGATCGAGGCGACCGAGGACGGCCTCGCCGAGCTCGAGGGGCGGGTCGCGGCCGGCGGGTACGACGCCGAGGCCGACGAGATCGGCTACTGGACGGCGGTCGCGGAGCTCGCCGCCGTCACCGGCAGCGTCCTGCGCGCGCGCCACGGCGGCCGCTGGGTGGACGATCCCAAGGACTTCGCCGACATCCCGTTCATGTTCGGCGTCGGCTCGTCGCTCGTGAACCCGGTCGGCAAGGCGATCAAGTTCATCGCCCACGGCGAGCGCGACAGCCCGCGCCAGCTCCTGCGCTCGATGGAGGACCAGGGGACCCCGGACGGGCCGCTCCTCGTGAACATGAAGCCGGCCCACTGGGACGGGCGCGGCTACGCGATCTGCGAGCCGCTCGCGCCCGACCTCGAGAAGACCGGCGCCCCGATCCCGCTCGTCGCGTACGGCTACGACCACCCGAACACGTTCGCGATGAAGACCAAGGACGGAGGGGCGAACGAAGACCTCGCCTCCCTCCGCCGGCAGGCGATCGAGAACCTCGCCGCGGTCGAGGTCCAGGTCGACCGGGTGGCGCTCGACGCGATCACGTTCTGGGTCGCCCACTCGAGCTTCTTCGCGGCCGAGAAGATCCTCGACCCGACCTTCATGCAGGGCCTCCACCGCACGATCGGCGCGCCGCTCCTCGCGGCCGCGGTGCCCGAGAAGGGGAGGCTCTTCGTCACGAGCGCGGTCGCGTCGCCCGAGACGATGCACGCCTTCATGGCGCTCGCCCGCGGCGCGTACGAGCGCAACGAGGGAGGCCGTCAGCTCTCTCCGACCGTGTTCTTGATCATGGAGGGGAGGATCACCGGCGTCGCGCAGGCGACCGCCGGCGAGCCGGAGCCCAAGAAGAAGGGCTTCTTCTCGCGCCTCTTCAACTGACGCGCGTCAGCTCGGCGGCTTCACGCGCACGTCGCGCATGCTGTCGGGTGACCGGTCCTGCCAGCCGCCCGCGTCCCAATACGAGAGGACGTCGGCGGCCTCGTCCTTGACCGCCCACATGTTCGGGCAGACGGCGTCGTCGCGCTCGGCGAGCGCGGCGAGCTTGGGGGCGAGCTCCTTCGCGGCGAGGTGGCCCGCGGCGTACACGCACCAGAACCTCACCTCGACGTGGGGCGACTCGAGGCCGGCGCCGAGCGCGCGCCGCGCGCGCTCCCGGAGATCGGGCGCGCCGCGGTCCGCGCCGAGCGTCCAGCCGATGCCCTCCGCCGCCTGACCGCGCACCGCCGCCGCCTCGCGTTCGTTCTCGAGCGCCGGCAAGAGGGCTCGCGCGGCGCGGGCCTGGTGCCAGTGCGACAGCGCGTAGGCGGCGGCGACGCGGACCTCGAGGCTCGGGTCACGCGCGAGGGCGCTGCGGAGCGCGGCGTACGCCCGGTCGACCTGGCGACGAGGCGGCTGGCCCACCCGCACCGTGATCCGGAACGCGAAATCGACCAACGCGTCGGCGCCGCGCAGCCGCTCGGCCGGGTCCGAGCTCGCCAAGTGGGCGAGCGCCCGGTCGGCGCCCCTGTCCCTACGCCTCATGGCCCTCGAGGCTAGATCACCGCGCGCGATTCGCGGAGAAAAAAAGGCGCGCGGAGGCCCGGCGAACCGGGGTAGAAAGGTCGCGAAATGAAGCGAAATCTCCTCGCCGCGTCGGTCTCTTCGCTCGCCCTCGTCACGCCGCTGTTCCTCCACGCCGCGTGCGGAGAGCCGCCCCCGGCCGCGCCCGCTCCGCGCATGGTCCCGCCGCCGCCGCCGCCGCAGCCCACCCCCCAGCCGGTCGCGGTGGAGCCGAAGCGGCCGTCGGCCGAGGAGGCGCGGGCGTTCCTCGCCAAGACCGACGCCGAGCTCCGCCGCCTGTGGGTCGCGCGCGATCGCGCGGGCTGGGTGAACCAGAACTTCATCACCGACGACACCGAGGCGCTCTCGGCCGCGGGCGAGGAGGCGACGGCCGAGTTCGTGACGCGCGCCATCCACGAGGGCCACGCGTTCGACGACGTCCCCCTCGATCCGGCGTCGCGCCGCCAGCTCCACCTGCTCAAGCTCGCGCAGGTCGTCCCCGCGCCGAGCGACGCCGCCCAGCGCCGCGAGCTCGCCGAGCTCCAGACCTGGATGCAGAGCACCTACGGCAAGGGGAAGTACTGCCCGACGGCGAAGGGGCACCTCCCCAACGCGCGCAAGAAGGACGCGAAGCCCGAGGCCGGCGAGTGCTTCAAGCTCGACGACCTGTCGCGCGCGCTCAAGAAGAGCCGCGACTACGACGAGCAGGCCGAGGCGTGGAAGGGCTGGCACGACGTCGGCGCCCAGATGAAGGACAAGTTCGCGAAGTACGTCGAGATCGGGAACAAGGGCGCCAAGGAGATCGGCTTCCGGGATCTCGGCGACCTGTGGCGCGCGGGGTACGACATGCCCCCCGACGCCTTCGAGGCCGACGTCGAGCGCCTCTGGAAGGACCTCCGGCCCCTCTACGACGAGCTCCACTGCTACACGCGCGCCAAGCTGCGCAAGAAGTACGGCAAGGACAAGGTCCCCGAGGGAGCGCCGATCCCCGCGCACCTGCTCGGCAACATGTGGGCGCAGGAGTGGCAGAACGTCTACGACGTGCTCGAGCCCTACCCGGGCCAGGGCTCGCTCGACGTCGACAAGAAGCTCAAGGACAAGAAGTACGACCCCGAGAAGATGGTGAAGCTCGGCGAGTCGTTCTTCACCTCGCTGGGCATGGATCCGCTCCCCAAGTCGTTCTGGGAGCGGTCCCTGCTCACGCGGCCGAAGGATCGTGAGGTCGTCTGCCACGCGAGCGCCTGGGACGTCGAGTGGAACAACGACCTCCGCATCAAGATGTGCATCGAGCCCACCGAGGAGGATCTCATCACGATCCACCACGAGCTCGGCCACGACTACTACTTCCACTACTACTACAAGCTCCCGATGCTCTTTCAGCAGGGGGCCAACGACGGCTTCCACGAGGGCATCGGCGACACGCTCGCCCTCTCCGTCACCCCGAAGTACCTGAAGGACCTCGGCCTGCTCGAGCAGGTGCCGAACAACCCCAAGGCGCGGGTCAACGTGCAGATGAAGATGGCGCTCGACAAGATCGCCTTCCTCCCGTTCGGCCTCGTGATCGACAAGTGGCGCTGGGACGTCTTCAGCGGCAAGACGCCGAAGGACAAGTACAACGCGTCGTGGTGGGAGCTGCGCCGGAAGTACCAGGGCATCGCGCCGCCGGTCGCGCGCAGCGAGGCCGAGTTCGACCCCGGCGCGAAGTACCACGTGCCGGCGAGCGTGCCGTACATCCGGTACTTCCTCGCGCGCATCTACCAGTTCCAGTTCCACCGCGCGCTCTGCAAGGCGGCGGGCTACTCCGGCCCGCTCGACGAGTGCAGCATCTACGGCAACAAGGCGGCGGGTGCGAAGCTCCGCGCCATGTTGGAGCTCGGCGCGAGCCGCCCGTGGCCGGAGGCGCTCGCCGCGCTCTCCGGGGAGACGAAGGCCGACGCGAGCGCGATGGCCGAATACTTCGCCCCCCTGGTGACGTTCCTCAAGGAGCAGAACAAGGGAGAGAAGTGCGGCTGGTGACGCCCGCAGGCCCTTCGCGTAGCATCGGCACAGCGACGCCTCGGCGGCTCGGCGCGTCGACGCGTCGAGCCGGTGGGCGCGGAGCCCTTCGCGGTCACTCGCCGCTCCGAGGCGATTTTCGCCGGCCTCGGCAGCGCACATCGTGACATTGGATTTGTCCCTTCACCTGACGCTAGGATGAGCACATGAATCAGCCCCCCGGTGGCAACGGTTATCCCCCTGGTTACCCCTATCCCGGTCAGCAGCCCGGCTACCCGCAGCAGGGCCAGCCGCAGCAGCCGCAGCAGCCGGGCTACGGTCAGCCCGCTCCGGCGCCGTCGCCGCACGGCGGCCTCGATCGGACGGTGGCCATGCCCGGGGCGCCCGGCCCCTATCCGGGCCAGCCGGGGATGCCGCAGCAGGGCTACGGCCAGCCGCAGCAGCCGCAGCAGGGCTACGGCCAGCCGCAGCAGCCGGCGGGCGGTTTCGGCCAGCCCCAGGCCAACCAGTACGGGCAGCAGGTCGCCCAAGGCTACGGGCAGGCGGGCGCGGCCATGGGCAACGCGTTCGGCCAGATGGGCAACGCCATGCAAGGCATGCCCGGCATGGGCGCGGCGATGGGCGGCCCGGGCAAGAAGCGCAACCCGCTCGTGCTCCAGGCGATCCCCTACGTCTGCTGGTTCATCCTCCCGACCGTGGTGTCGGTCGTCGCGAACATCACCGAGCTCTACTTCCTCAACTCGGTGGGCGGGCTCCTCTCCCTCGTGGGCCTCATCCTCTACATCGTCTTCATCTTCAAGATGTCGAACGAGCTCAAGGGGATCACCCAGAACCAGGGCTACACCGCGTGGCTCGCCCTCATCTGGGTGTACGGCCCCTGCCTCCTCTTCCGCCCCGAGATGGAGCGGGCGAAGCAGGCGCGCGGCATCCAGAAGCCCGCGCGCGGCTTCATCGGCTACTTCCTCTTCCCGATCTGGGCGATGGCGAGCGATCTCAACGACCTCAACGGGGTCTGAACCCCGAGCGCCGGGGATGGTCACCGCAGTGACCATCCCTGACGCGAGCTTCGAGCGGGCCCCTCGTGGGCCCGTTCTCCATTTCGGCGCTCGGCGCGCGCCATGGCGGCGAATTTCCTTCTGCCGCGGCCACTCTGATAGCCTGAGAGGGTGAGCGGGCCTTCGGCGCGGCATCCCGAGGTCGTGGGGACCTATGCGATCTGCGACGAGATCGCCACCGGTGGAATGGCGACGGTCCATCTGGGCCGTCTGCTGGGCGCCGAGGGGTTCTCGCGCGTCGTGGCGGTGAAGAAGCTCCACCCGCAATACGCGAAGGACCCCGAGTTCATCACGATGTTCCTCGACGAGGCGCGCATCGTCGCGCCGATCCGTCACCCGAACGTCGTGCAGACGCTCGACATCCTCGAGGGCAGCGAGGGCCTCGTCATCGTCATGGACTACGTCCACGGCGAGACCCTCGCGCGGCTCGTCCGCGCCGCGAAGGCGAGAGGCACCCGCATCCCGGTCCCGGTGGCTTGCGCCATCATGGCGAACGTCTGCATGGGCCTCCACGCCGCCCACGAGGTGCGGTCGCCGAGCGGCGTCGCCCTCGAGATCGTGCACCGTGACGTGTCTCCCCAGAACGTGATCGTCGGCACCGACGGCGCCGCCCGCGTGCTCGACTTCGGCGTCGCGAAGGCCGAGGGCCGGCTCGCCCACACCCGCGAGGGGGAGATCAAAGGCAAGATCGCCTACATGGCCCCGGAGCAGCTCCGGGGTGAGGTCGACCGCCGCACCGACATCTTCGCTTGCGGCATCGTCCTCTGGGAGCTCGCGTGCGGTCGGCGCATGTTCGAGGGCGCGAGCGACGCCGACATCCTCACCCGGCTGATGTTCGCGAAGCTCGAGCCTCCCGACAAATACGCCCCCGAGCTGCCGCCGGCGCTCGTCGCGTGCATCATGCGCGCGCTGCGTGAGCGCCCCTCGGAGCGCTACGGATCGGCCAAGGAGTTCGCCCTCGCGATGGAGTCCGCGGTCGGCCTCGCGTCGCCGACCGAGGTGGGGGAGTGGGTCGAGTCGATGGCCTCGGAGCGGCTCATGACCCGCGCCGCCATCATCGCCGACATCGAGCAGGCCACGCGCGGGCTCGCCCCGCGCCCGCTCCCCCAAGGCTCCGGCCTGCTCGAGTCGCTCTCGCAGATGCAGCCGGCGAAGAAGAACGATCTCTCCGTCGAGATCCGCCTCGAGTCCGATCCCCCGGCATCGGCGACCGAGCGAATCGACACGGTGCCGGTCCCGAGCGCGCCGCGCGTTCCCACGGTGGCGGGAGGGGCCACCTCCGGCGCTCGGCCGCCGCTGCCGGCTTCACCGCCGGGGACGTCGTCGGCGGTCGTCGTCGGGCCGGCGGCGGCGCAGGCGCCCGCGCCGAAGTCGTCGCGCGGGCTGGTGATCGCCCTCGTGGCGATGGCGCTGCTCGGCGCGCTGCTCCTCGCGGTCGGGATCCTCCGTCGGAGCTCGCGCGAGCCCGCGCAGCCGATCCCCACGCCCGTCGCCTCGAGCGCCGCGCCGCCGTCGACGGCGAGCGCCGCGCCCACGCCGTCACCGTCGTCCCCCCCGTCGGCCGCGGCGTCTTCGCCGAGCGGGAGCGCCTCCGCCCAAGCGTCGGCCGCTCCGTCCACGGGCCCGCGCCCGACCGCGACGTGGACGGCGCCGGCCACCGCCAAGCCCGCCAAGCCGTCGTGCGACCCCCCCTACGTCATCGACGAGAAGGGCCACCGCCACTACAAACCCGAGTGCGATTGAGCACTTGGGCGCGTCGCCCGCGAGTTGAGGGTTCCATGAGCGTTCGATAAGGCGCGTCCGCGCGCGCGCCCGAGTGGCTATCCTCTGGTCTCTTCCGGAGGATCCAATCGAATGCAATGTACAGCTTGTGGGGGGCAGCTCGAGTACGCAGGCGGCGGACAATACGCGCGGTGCATGCGCTGCCTCGCGCTCTTCCAGGTCGCCGGCGGCGGGCTGACTCCCATCGTCGTACAGGCGCCGGGCGGGGGTAACAACCCCGAGTTCAACGCGATGTTCGCGAAGAACCTCGGCTTCGGCCCACCGCCCGCGGGCGGTGGTGGCGGCGGCGGCGGCGGCGGCTACCAGCACGGCCCGAGCTTCCAGATGGGGGACGTGGAGGTCCGCGTTGACACCCGCGGGCTCGAGCGCCGAGCGATGAACGAGGTCTCCAGCATGATCTGGGGCTGGATCATCGGCGGCGTGATCCTCGTCATGCTCGTCATCGGCGGCATCGTCCTCGGCGTCTACATCTACCTCCAGGCCAAGAGCTCCACCGTCGCCGACGGCAGCGGGGCCACGGGCAAGAAGACCGAGCAGACCTGGGACGGCAAGTCGACGCTCGAGTGCAGCGGCATCGACAAGATGAAGATCACGGGGACGACGGCCAGCCTCACCACCACCGCGATCAAGGCCTCCGGCAACTGCCAGCTCGAGCTCGTGAACGTGAACATCACCGCGCCCGTCGGCATCGAGGCGACGGCCTCGGCGAAGGTCACGATGACCGGCGGCAGCATCAAGGCGAAGGACAACTCGGTCGTCGCTTCGAACGCCTCCTCCGTCACCTTCGTCGGGACGAGCGTCACCGGCGTCGTGAAGAAGCAGCACGCCGCGAAGGTGAACGGCGCGAACTGATCGGGTCAGCTCACCGCGACCGGGTCGGGGGTGGAGGCGCGCTCCACCCCCCCGCGGGCGGCGGGCTCGGGCCGCCGCAGCGACGGGACTCCCGAGGACCGGGTGAACGACTCGCCGCCGCCGCGCTCGGTGATGAGCCGCGCCCCGCGCTTGTACGAGAAGTACGACCACGCCCAGGTGAAGAGCACGACGAAGCGGTTGCGGAAGCCGATGAGGAACAAGAGGTGGACGAACAGCCACGCGAGCCACGCGAGGAAGCCGCGCAGGCGCATCCGCCCCGTCATCGCGATGGCGCGGCTGCGGCCGATGGTCGCCATCGTCCCCTTGTCGACGTAGGCGAACGGCTCGCGATCGCCCTTCGCCTTGGCGCGGGCGATGACCTCGGCGACGTACCGACCCTGCTGCATCGCCACCGGGCATAGGCCAGGCAGCGGCTTGCCGGGCGCCTCCTCGAGGTGCGCCATGTCGCCGATGGCGAACGCCTCCGGGTGCCCGGGGATGCTCGCGTCGCGCTCGACGATGACCCGCCCCATTCTGTCGAGCGGGACCCCCAGCGTCTCCGCGAGGCGCGTGCCTCGCACCCCCGCGCCCCAGAGCACGGTGCGAGCCGCGACGCGCCGCGTGCCGTCGAGCTCGACCCCGCCCTCGTCGATGGTGGTGACGCGGCCCGTCTCGACCTCGACGCCGAGCTCGGCGAGCTGCTCCTTGGCCGACTCCGAGAGCTCCTCGGGGAACGCGGCGAGGATGCGCGGGCCGGCCTCCACGAGGACGACGCGCGCCTTCTCGGGGTCGATGGTGCGGAAGTCGTGGTCGAGGACGTTGTGCGCGAGCTCGGCAATCGCGCCCGCGAGCTCGACGCCGGTGGGGCCTCCGCCGATCACGACGAAGGTGAGCAGACGCTCGCGCTCGGCGTCGTCGGTCGTCATCTCGGCGCGCTCGAAGGCGACGAGGACCCGGCGCCGGATCTCGAGCGCGTCGTCGATCGTCTTCAACCCAGGGGCGTGCGCCTCCCACTCCTCGTGGCCGAAGTAGCTCGTCTTGGCGCCCACCGCGAGGACGAGCCAGTCGTACTCGAGCGCGTCGCCGCCCTCGAGCCGGACGCGCCGGCCGTCGAGATCGACCCCGCTCACCTCGGCGAGGAGCACGCGGGTGTTCTCTTGCGCGGAGAGCACGCCGCGGATCGGCGCCGCGATCTCCGCCGGGGACAGGCCCGCCATCGCGACCTGGTAGAGCAGCGGCTGGAAGAGGTGGTGGTTCGTGCGATCGACGACGGTGACGTCCACGTCCGCGTCCGCGAGCCCCTGCGCGCAGAGGAGCCCGCCGAACCCGCCACCGACGATGACGACTCGAGGCCGCGCCGGAATCGATGCCGACTTCACGACCGCGGACTGACCCTTCGATTTGTCGCCCATCCCCATGTCCTTCCGCGCGGGTATGTAGGTGCGGCGCCGCTCGAGGTCAATCGCGGCTCGCCCCCGGGCGGCGGATCACTTCTGGACGGTGCGCGACCAGAGCGTGAGGAGGTTGTGGACGACGGGGCCCTCCGGGGTCTTCGCCACCGGCGGGATGTCGACCTGCACGCCGTACTGCGCGAGCTTGGTCCACGGGTTCGCCGGGTCCGCCGTCTTGACCGGGATGCTCGTGTCGCCCGGGCGGAAGCCGAGCGCGAGGGCCTGCTGCTGCACCTCCTTCGAGCGGAGGTAGTCGAGCCACTTGTGGCCCGCCTCGCGCTGCGCCGGCGTGACCCAGTCGGCCTTGAGGACGCCCGCCGGGTGGTCGCTCCAGAGCGTGGTCGCGGGGTAGTAGACGCGGAGGTGACCCCACCGGCCCTGCGCCGCCTCGAGCTGCGAGATCGCGAGGTTCTCGTACACGACCGCGATGTCGTACTTGGAGGGCCCGAAGCGCACCATCTCGGTCATGAAGGTGCCGGTGGACGGCTCGAACTTGGTGACGCCCTTCTCGATGTCCTTCATGTACGCCTGGTACTCGGGCTTCATGAGGTCGCCGACGTCGAGGGTGGGCTTGCCGTAGTACTCGAGCGACATGAGGTACAGGGCCTGGAGGCCCGAGTTCGACTTGGTGGGGTCGGTGTGACCGAGCTTCATGAAGCCCCACTCGGTCTTGCCGCCGATGGAGGGCCAGCCCTTGTTGGACGCGATCTCCTTCTGGATGGTCTTCCACGAGATCTTGCCGTTCGCCGACTTGAGGAGCACCTGCGCGCGGTCTTCCCAGATGACGAAGACGAGGGGCGTGATGACGAGCGACTGCGGGGCCTCGTCGCCGGCGCCGAAGAGGTCGCCCTTGCCCTTGGTCTTCCAGTCCGAGATCGTCATCTGCATGATGAGCGAGTCGGCGGGGCTGAAGATCGTCGGCTTGTCCTTCTCGTCGACGATCGACTGGGCGGCGTCGAGCGAGCCCTTGCCGATCAGGGTGAGCTTGATCTCCGGGTGGTCGGCCCGGAACTTCACCGCGGCCTGGTCGATCCAGTCCTTCTTGTCGGTGCTGTAGATCATCGTGACCTCGACCACGTTCGCGGGCGGCTTGGCGCTCCCGCTGCCGGAGGCCGACGCCGAGGCGCTCGGGCCCGCCTTGTCGCCGCCGTCCTTCGTCAACGCGAACTTCGCGACGACGATGCCGACGATGGCGACGACGAACAGCGCGACGATGATGATCTTGGTCTTCAACGACGAATCCCTCCTCCTTCACGCCCCATGGGCCACGTCTCCGAGGCTCACGAGGGTCTCTTCGAAGCTCTGAATCTCCACGTTCATGCGATCGAGCTCGTCCTTCACGTCGCCGGTGAGCTGATCCATCGCCTGGGCGTCGAGCGCGCGCATGCGCACGATCTTGGCCGGGAGCGCGTCCATCGTCGCCGCGATGCTGAGCAGGCTCGCCGCGATGCGCTCCTTGGCGGCGAAGAGGTCGTTGACGGTGGCGAGGTGCTGGGCGCGCGCCGAGCGAGCGGCCTCGTACTGGGCGCGAGCCTCCTTGTCGCGCGCGGCCTTGGCGCGGAGGTCGAGCGCGTCGACGTCCTTCTGGAGCTGCGCCGGGTCCACCGTCGCGAGGTACTTCGCGATGTCCTCGGCGCGGACCGCGAGCTTCGACGCGCGCTCCTCGAGCTCACCGACCGACACCACCACCATCGCGAGGTGGGCCTGCACCTCGGCCGAGGTGTCGCCGAGGACGCGGTCGATCTCGCCGCGCGCCTTCTTGATGCTCTGGAGCGCGATCTTGGTGTGGGGGTCGTCGAAGTCGCTCGCGTCGGCGAGGCGGGGCCCCGACGCCTCGAGCTCCCTCTTGCCGAAGATCCCCCACGCGGTGAGCGCGGCGAGCGCGGCGCCGCCGACCGCGGCGATGGCCCACGAGTGGAGGGCGACCGCGGCGACGCCGGCGGTGCCCGCGACCACGATGTTGGTCACCGTGGTCGCTGCCTTCACGAGGCTCTTCTTGTTCGGCTTGTCGCTCATCAGAAGAAGGAGGCCATCTCCAGGTAGACGTCCTTGATGGTGTCGACGTTGCCCTTGGCGCTCGTCCCGCGCGCCGACTCGGCGATGTCCGACAGGATGCTCGTCTCGGCGCCGGCGCCGTAGGCGATGGTGAACACCTTGACCGGGGCGTCCTCCTTCGGGAACTTCGCCTTCAGCGCCGCGAGCGGCATCTTGCTGTTTTCGTCCTTGCCGTCGGTCATCACCACCACCGCGTGGATCTGGTGGGGGTTCGTCTTGGCGCGCGCGGCCGCGATGTCGTACGCGGCGGCGATGGCGTCGTAGAGCGCGGTGCCGCCGTCGGCGATCGTCATGTCGATGCGGCTGAGGGCGGTCTGGCGCTGCGTCTGCAGGCGGTTCGGCCCGACCGCGGGGTAGACCTGGTTGTCGAAGAACATCAGCGTCACCTCGTCGCGATCGGCGAGGGCGTTGACGAAGCTCTTGGCGCCGGCCTTGGCCTCCTCGAGCGGCTTGCCGCGCATGCTCCCGGACTTGTCGAAGACGAACAGGACGTCGGCCCCCTTCTTGTTGTCGTTCCAGACCTTGAGGAGCTTCTCGAGCACCTTGGCGTCGGGCACGGGCAGGAGCGTCTGCGGCTGCTTCGGATCCACCCCGTGGGCGGCGTCGATCGGCGCCCCCACCGGGATCTTGGGGTCGGCCGGGCGGAAGCCAAGGGCGAGGGCTCGCTCCTGCGCCGGCTTGTCGCGGAGGAACGCCGCGAGCTGGTCGGCGGCGGCCTTCTCGTCGCCCGACACCCACGGCGCGTCGAGCACGCTGTAGGGGTGGTCCGACCAGAACGTGCCCTCGGTCGGGTAGATCGCGACGAGCGGCATCGGCGGGTTCTTGCCGTCGGCCTCGACGACGAGGTTCTCGTAGAGGACCGCGGCCGAGAGGTACGACGGCCCGCGCGCGAGCATCTTGTCGGAGAAGAACCCGGTCGACTTGCCGTAGTGGACGATCGTGTCCTCGACGTCGGCGATGAACTGCTGGGTGGGCTTGGCGTCGAGGTCGGCGAGGGTGAGCTCGCGCTGCTTCTTCGCCCCTGCGTACGCCTCCGCAAGGATGGCCTGGTAGCCTGAGTTCGAGAACTCGGGGTGGGTGTGGGCGAACTTGAAGCGCCCCCACTCCGGGGCGCCGCGGGTGCCCCAGCCCTTCGGATCGGTCGCGACCTTCATGAGGTCGGCCCAGGAGATCTGCTTCGTCGGCCAGCCGAGCGCCTCGGCCATCGGCTTCCACATCGCGATCACGATGGGGGAGAGCACCAGCGGCTCACCCGCCTTCGCGAGCGGCTTCGTGTTGCCCGGCTTCTGCATCCAGAAGTCGTTGAGGAGCGTCACGTAGAGGCCGGAGGCGGGGCTGAAGACGTGAGGCTTGACCGAGCCGTCGAGGATGGCCTGCATCGCCTCGCCCGAGCCCATCGCCTTGAGCTGCACCTTGATCGGCTTGCCCGACGGCGTCTTCGGCGACGTCGCCTCGAAGGCCTTGGTCTGCTCTTCGAGCCACGTCTTCTTCTCGCTGCCGTACGCGACCAGCAGGGTCACCCCCGCGCCCTTCGGCGCGCTCGCGGTCCCGCTCGCCCCACTCGCCCCGGTGCCGCTCGCGTCGGCGCCCGCGCCCTTCTTGTCCTTGTCCTCGCACCCGCCCGCGAAGATGGGCGCGACGGCGAGGAGGGCGACGGCTACGGCGCGCTGAAGAGTGGTGTGGGTTCGAGTGTTGTTCATGCTTTTTCGTTGCCCCCAACTGAACCATTCCCGGCGCGGACCGTGTGTCGCCGAGGTGACATCGGCGTGACCTCGGCCGCGGCGATTTTGCACCATCCGCACCGAGCCGACACCTTTCTTGGGCACGGTCGAGGGATGACGCCGATGGAGACGCTCCTCGTCGTGGCGCTCTGCTATGCGCTGCTGCTCGTCGCCCACAAGGTGGCATAACAGCTCCCGCGAGTTCGTGATATCCCCGATCCGTGGGCACTCCTGCGATCGATTACCCGCGTGTCATGAACCCCAACGCGCCTCGCCAGCGCGGGTGGCCCATCGGCGCGAGGCCCCGAGCGCTGGCCGTCGCCCTCGGCGCGCTCGCCGCCGTCGGGGCGCTCGCCGCCTGCGGGGATCCCCCGCCGCCGAAGACCGCGCCGCTCCCGACCGAAGAGGCGCGCGCCGACTACGGGGCGTACTCCCACTCGCTCGCGCGCGTGATCGAGGGTGCGCTCGCGGGGAAGGCGCCGCCCCCGCACGCGCTCTGCCCGGGCGACGGCAAAGACGACGTGCGGGCGACCGCCGCGTCGGAGCGCCAGAAGTTCGCCGCGCTCGGCCCGCAGCCGGCGCTCGTCATGGTGAGCGTGAAGGTCTCGCTCAGCGCCCACGGGCGCGCAGGGCTTGCGCCCGAGGACTTCAACGACGTGGCCACCGCGACCCCGCACGCGTTCGTCCACGCGCGGAGCCTCGTCGGGCCGAACGGGCACACGTCGTGGGCGGAGGTCACGGGCTACGTCGCGGGCATGGAGGCGCCGCAAGAGAACCGCGCGAAGCTCACCGATCTCGCGGCCCCGCTCCAGTCGGAGCTGTCGGCCCTCACGACCGGCCTCCGCGCCGACGGCTGCACCGCCAAGCTCCTCACGGGCGAAGAGCTCGACGCCCTGCCATACGCGATGGGGAAGGACGAGCGCGAGACTATCCTTACCGAGATGAAGACCGTCGCCCGCGGCCTCCCGCGCGCGTGCAAGGCGGCGAGGAGCGCCGAGCCCCCATGGGAGGTGCACTTCCACCACGTCGAGGCGATCTTCCGGGGCGCGGGCTCGCTCGCGAAGGTGAGGGCCCGGCTCCGCGTCTTCGGCGAGTCGCCGTGCCTCGGCCCGATCGACGTGACGAAGGTCGTCCGCGACGCGAGCTGAGCGCCCCCTCCGCGCCGGGGCGCTCAGGGCTTCTCGACCTCGATGGTGAGGTCGACGGCGCGGCTGGGCACGTGCACGTCGGTCAGTGGGACGACGTTGACCCGCTCGTTGCGAGCGGCGAAGAACGCGGTGACGCGGTCGAGATCCTCCTTCACCGCCGATCGCGAGAAGACGGTGCCGGGGCGCACCTTGACGACGCCCGCGAGGGCGCGCTCGTGCGCCGCCGCGAGCTTCGTGAAGCGGAGCGCGCGGAGCTTGAAGACGTCTCCCTCGTCGACCTTGAAGGTCACCGTCACCTGCCCGTCCGGCGTGGCGTCGGCCTTGCTGCTCACCGCCGCCTGGATCATCCCGGAGTCGTAGTAGCGCGTGCTGATCCGCATCTCGGCCAGCGTGAGCAGATCGGCGTCGAACGGCTTGCCGAGCGGCAGCGCCGCGGCGGCGGTGATCTCGGCGGCGCTCACCCGCTTCTGCCCCGTCACCGCGACCTTGGTGAAGCGCCACTGGGGGCCCTCGGTCAGGTCGAAGCGCACGCGCACCGAGCCGGGCGCGCTCTCGGCGGTGCTCGTCTTCACCTCGCAGACGGTGTGGCCGCGCGACCGACACTCGCTCGAGAGCGCCTCCACGACGGTGTGGATCGCGACGGGATCGAGCGGCGCGCCCGCGGGGATCGGCGGCGAGCTCGGCTTGGCGCCGGTCGACCCTTCGATGACGACCTCGCTCACGACGGGGCGCTCGCCGAGGGCGTACGTCACGACGACTCCGGAGGGCGCCTTCTCGGCGTACGCCGCCACCTCGCCGAAGCGCCCGAGCCTCGCCAAGGTCACGAGATCCGCGCTCACCGAGGTGGTGCGCAGCGGGCGCCCTTGGCCCACCGTGATCGCCTGCCGGGCCTGGTCGACGCCCGCCGCGCTGAGCGCCGGCTTGCCCGCGAGCGGGAGCACGCACACGAGGGCCACGGTCTCCCCGTCGTAGCTCGCGTCGCTCGGCGGCGCGCCCGACGGCGGGGTGAACGACGCCGGGCACACGGGGCCGGCGGGGGCTGCGGCGCTCGCGCTCGGCGGCGGCTTCACGGGGGCGCGCGGCGGCGGCTCGCCCGCGGGGTCGCAGCCAGCGACGGCGCCGAGCGCGAGGGCGACGGCGAGGCGCCTCATCGGACCTCCACGTACGCGCCGCGGCGAAGCTCGGCGATCACCTCGTCGCGCTTCTTGGAGAGCGCCTCCATCCGCGCGCGATCGGCCTCGGCGGCGGCGCGCGGGTCCTTGGCCTTGCCCGGCGGCTCCGGCCTGAAGAGCGCCGGGTCGAGCCGGGGGCGCACCTCGAGCATCACCCACTTGCCCTCGAGCAGCTGGCGTCGGAGCTCGGCGTGGTACTCGGGCAGCGTGATGCCCTGCCGGCGGACCTCGGCCTCGAGGTCCGCGACCGGGATCCCGACGTTCTTGGCGATCGACTCCATCGCGCTCGCGACCTCGGCGTCGGAGACGGTGATGCGGAGCTTGTCGGCGCGCTTCTGGATCAGGCGCTCCTCGATCATCACGTCGCGCACCCGAGCGTGGAGGAGCTCGAGCGCGTCCGGGGGCGCGTTCTTGGGGAGCTGGGCCGCCATCGGCCGCGCACGCGCGACGATCTCGGACCGCAAGATCGGCCCACCGTCGACGATCGCGACCACCCGGTCGAGCAGGACGACGCCGCCCGATTCCGCCCGCGCCGGGCCGGCGAGCGAGGCAGCGACGAAGGCGGCGGCAAGGAAAGGGGCGAGCGAGCTCCGCATCGCGACGAGCGTAGCCGGCCTCGGCCCCGTCCGCCTTCGATGCGCGCAAGCTGATGAAAATATTGCGTAAAAAGGTGAGTTGAGGAGAGTTGAGCCTCCGCCGGTGGCGGTGTTTTCCGCCCGCGCTATAGCGCCACAAGCCCATGTACGCTCGCCGCGCCCTTCCGCTCACCCTGGTCGCCTTGGCCGTCGCTTGCACCACCCAGTCGACGGAGGTCCCGACGACTCCGAAGCCCGACGTCACGCCCGGCGACGAGGCGCCGCCGCCCGCCGCGTGCAAGGGAAGCTCGGCGCTGCCCGCGAGCGGCCACTTCACGGAGATCACCGCCGAGGTCGGCCTCGCCGACGTCACCGGCGTGAGGGTCGCGGCGGTGGACCTCGACGGAGACGGGCGGGTCGACCTCGTGCTCCACGGCTACGGTCCGGTGCGCGACGACGTCGCGAAGGGCGGCAACGCGCTCATGAAGCGGGTCTTCATGAACCGCGGCGGGAAGTTCGTCGAGACGACCAAGGAGAGCGGCCTCCTCGACTCGCGCGACGGTCCGGGCACGGGGCGCATGGGGCACATCTCGGTCTTCGGTGACGTCGACAACGACGGCGACCTCGACATGTTCGAGGGGACGTACATCGACGCGAACACCAAGGACCCGGCGGCCCGAACCGACCGCAGCGAGATCTGGCTGAACGACGGCAAGGGCCACTTCACGATGGCCCCGCAGAGCGACGTCGGCGCGAAGGCGCTGCCGACCTCCGGCGGCTCGTTCGCCGACTACGACCGCGACGGCGTGCTCGACCTCTTCGTCGGCACCTTCTACAGCGGCTCCGAGGGGGCGGGGAACCTCCTCTACCGCGGCAACGGCGACGGCACCTTCTCCGACGTCTCGACGCCGTCGGGCGTCCTCCGCCCCGGGGCCAAGGGCAACACCCAGGCGTTCCTCGACGGGAAGAACCGTCGGCCGGCGTACGGCATCACCACCTGCGACGTGAACAACGACGGCGCCCCCGACCTCCTCGTCTCCGCCTACGGCCGCGGCCTCAACGAGCTCTGGCTCAACGACGGCAAGGGCAAGTTCACCGAGGTCGGTCAGGGCACCCCGTTCGCCGCCGACGACCAGCTCGACTTCAAGTCCTCCAACGAGTTCTACCACTGCTGGTGCGCCGAGGCGGTCAACGCCCCGTCGTGCGCGCCCGAGCACCGAGAGTCGCGGATCTCCTGCGACAACTACGCATGGAACCCCGGCTACGACGATCAACCGGCGCGGCTCGGCGGCAACACGTTCACGACCGCGTGCGGTGACATCGACAACGACGGCGACATGGACGTCATCCACTCCGAGATCCGGCACTGGCACATCGGGGCCTCGTCCGACACGTCCCAGATCCTCAAGAACGAGATCAAGGACGGCAAGCCCTCGTTCACCCGCGTCGCCAACGGCCCCGAGTCCTTGCAGCGGAAGCAGACTCGCTCCGACTGGAACGAGGGCGACATGGACGTGGGCATGTTCGACTACGACAACGACGGCCGCAAGGACGTCTGGCTGTCGTCGTCCGACTATCCCGACACGTGGGGCTCGCTCTTTCGCCAGAAGGACGACGGCACGTTCGAGAACGTCACCGACGTCGCGGGGGCGAAGCACTACCACGCGCACGGCTTCGCCACCGTCGACATCGACGGCGACGGCGACCTCGACCTCGTCGTGATGACGAGCGGCGCGCGCTGCGGCGGTGACTCGAAGTGCCCGGCGGTGCCGACCTTGAAGGTCTACCGCAACGACGTCGGCGCCTCTCGCAACTTCGTGCGGATCAAGCTCGAGGGCAAGGGCGCGGGCGGCGCCAACCGCGCCGCCATCGGCGCGCGCGTCTCCGTGACCTCCGGCGGCGTGACCCAGGTGCAAGAGGTGTCGGGCGGCTACGGGCACTTCGGCCTCCAGCACGACACCACGCTCACGTTCGGGCTCGGGGCGACGTGCGCGATCGACAAGATCGAGGTGCGCTGGCCCGACGCTCAGGGCACCGTCGAGACGTTCTCCCAGGTCGTCTCGAACTACACCGTGCGGCTCGTCCAGGGAGACAAGCGCGTCCGCTACGTGCGGCCCGACGCGAAGTAGGCTACGTTCCTCGCGTGCGCAACCGCGCCGCACTCGCGCTCTCGGCCCTCGCCGGCTTCCTCGCCACCGCCGCGCTCTTCGGCGTGGCGCCCGCCGGCTGCGCCAACGACGACCCGCCGCCCCGCGGCGGCGGCGGCGACGCCGGCCCCCCTCGCGACGGCGGTGACGGCGGCGACGCGGCGCCCAAGCCCGTCTCCAGCCTGTGCGGCGACACGAGCGGGCTCGAGGTCGGCGGCTGGCCCATGCGCGGCGGTTGCCCCAAGCGGCCGAGCTCCCCCGAGGCCAACGCGCCCTCGAGCCCGTCGCCCTCGTTCAAGGCGCCGCTCGACACCGCGGGCGCGCAGGTCGTCGTCGGCAAAGACGGCGCGATCACCGTGGTCGGGGCCGACGGCAAGCTCAGCGTGCTCGGGGCCGACGGGACGCCGAAGCGCTCCTTCGCCGCGTCCGCCGCGCCGGGCTCGGGGCCGGTGTTGCTCGCCGACGGCACGGTCCTCGTGGCGACCGCGGACTCGCGGCTGGCTCGCATCACGACCGACGGGGCGACGGCGTGGTCGGCGCCGATCGGCGCCGTGGGCGCGGATCCGGTGGTGGTCAAGTCGCGCGTGTTCGTCGGCGCCGCCGACGGCGCGCTCGTCGCGATCGATCTCGGCGCCGCCGCGCCCGCGTGGGCGCTCCGCGAGGCCAAGGGGGCCGCGACGGGCCCGTCCGTCGACGACGACGGCACGATCTTCTACGGCTCCGCCGACGGCAAGCTCCGCGCGGTCACCCCCGCGGGCGCGCTGCGCTGGGCGTTCGACGCCGACGGCGCGATCCGCCACCCGCCCGCCATCAGCCGCTTCGGCACCGTCTGCGTCGGGACCGACGCCGGCACCGTCTTCGTCGTCGGGGCCGACGGCAAAGAGCGCTTCCGCGACCGCGCCGGGGGGCCTATCTCGACAGGGTGTGCGTTCGGGCCCGACGGCACGGTGTTCGCCGGGTCGGCCGACAAGAGCCTCTACGCGATCGGGCCGAGCGGGAAGCGCACGTTCGCCTTCAAGACCTTGGGCGTGGTGGGCTCGCCGATCGTCGACGGCGACGGGGTCGTCGTCTTCGGGTCCGAAGACACGAAGGTCTACGCGGTGGGGCCGGCCGGCGTGCTCCGGTGGGCGCAGAGCGCCGGATCGCCGGTGCGCGGCCAGCCGGCGCCGAGCCCGATCGCGGCGGTCGTCGTGGCCGCCGACAAGGCGGTCTCCGCGTTCGCCCAGTGACGGCCGGCGGCGGCTCGCCCGATCGCCCGGCGCGGAAACCGGGTACACTGCCGCCCATGCCGACCTCACTCGTCACGGGCGCGAACCGCGGAATCGGTCTCGAGCTCTGTCGCGCTCTGCGCGCCGCCGGGCACGACGTCATCGCCGTCTGCCGTACGTCCACCCCCGAGCTCGACGCGGCGGGGGTGAGGGTCTGCGCCGGGGTCGACATGACGGACGACGCCTCGGTGGCCGCCCTCGGCAAGACCCTCGCCGGCGTCCACGTCGACTGGCTCGTCTTGAACGCCGGGATCCTCGAGCCCGGCGGGCTCGAGGGCATGGACATGGCGTCGCTGAAGCGGCAGTTCGACGTGAACGCGCTCGGCCCGCTGCGCGTGGTGACGGCGACGCTCGGGTGCCTCTCCAAGGGCTCGAAGATCGGCATCGTGACGAGCCGCGTGGGCTCGCTCGGCGACAACGGCTCGGGCGGCATGTACGGCTACCGGATGTCCAAGGCGGCCGCCAACATGGCGGGGGTGAGCCTCGCTCGCGACCTCGCCGGCCGCGGGATCGCGGTCGCACTGCTCCACCCGGGATACATCCGTACGCGGATGACGGGCGGCGGCGGCAACGACGAGCCGGACGTCGCGGCGCGGGGGCTCGTCGCCCGCATGAACGAGCTCACGATGGAGACGAGCGGCCAGTTCTGGCACGCGAACGGCGAGAAGCTCCCCTGGTGAAGCTCCGGGCGCTGCCGCTCGTCGCCGCGCTCGTCGGCGCGGCCCTGCCGGCCCGCGCCCTCGACAAGCAAGGGTCGGCGCACGGCGGCGCCGTCGCCGGCGCCGAGGAGGGGTTCGACGTCTCCGGCGCGCTCCTCCTCGGGATCGCGCTCTACAACCCGAGCTACGCCGCCCGCCCCGACAACACCGGCCTCACGCTGATGCGGTACGCGGCCCACGCCGACATCGACCTCGTCGGCAGGCGCCTCTCGATCCCCGTCGACGTGAACCTCTTCAGCGATCGCGAGCGGCCGGGCGCGCTCGCGCTCTCGCCCACCGAGGGCGACGTGATCACCGGGCTCACGTCGACCTGGGACGTGTGGCCGGGGGCCCTCGAGCTCGGGGCGCGCTTCGAGCACGACCGGCCGCTCGATCGGTCGGGCTTCTCGCAGACGTACGCCGACGCGCGTCTCAGATACTTGTATTCTGCATCTGCCGTGGCGCCTGCGGTCGGCCGCGCTCTCCGAGACGGAGACGTGAGCGGGTGGCTCACCCTCGGGGTCTTCGCCCTCAACCCGACCTACGCGGCGCGCCCCGACAACACCGGGCTCGCCCTCTTCCGCTACGGGGGCCACGTGGAGGTCTCGCTCTGGTCGGACCACGTCTCCGCGGGCCTCGACGCGACGCTGTTCTCCGACCGGCGCGCCCGCGACGTGGTGGCGCCGAGCGAGATCGACCTCACCCCGGAGCTCATCGGGCGCTTGGCGCCGTTCGAGCTCCACCTGGCCTACGAGCGCGACATGCCCGTCGATCGGCCCGGGCTCGTGCAACACTTCGTGTACGCGCTCGCCGGGTGGGAGCTCGACCTCTCGCCGCGCCCGCCCAAGGCCTTCACCGACCGGAACAACATCCACTCGCCGTGATCGCGGTCAGTCGAGCCCGGTCCACACCCGCGACGCGGTGCGGGCCGCGCGGGTGACGTCCGCGTGGTCGCGGTCGGCGGGGATGGCGGGCGCGCCGCCGTCGAGGACGCCGCGGATCGCCGCCTCGAGCCCGGTCTCGAGCGCGACGAGGTCGTAGCCGCCCTCGAGGAGGAGGCCGACGCGCCCTCCGGCGGTGGCGCGGGCCACGCGGGCCAGCTCGGCCCCCATCCACGCGAACGCGTCGGGGGTGAGCGCCATCTCGGCGAGCGGATCGCGCGCCGAGGCGTCGAAGCCGGCGCTCACGAGCACGAGATCGGGCGCGAAGCGCTCGAGCACCGGCAGCACCACGCGCTCGAAGGCGGCGCGGTAGATCGCGTCGCCGCCGCCGGCGGTGAGGGGGACGTTGACGGTGTATCCGACGCCTTCGCCCTCGCCGGTCTCGTCGGCCGCGCCCGTGCCTGGGTAGAACGGGTACTGGTGGAGCGAGGCGTAGAGCACGGAGGGGTCGCAGTAGAAGATCTCCTGGGTGCCGTTGCCGTGGTGCACGTCCCAGTCGACGATCGCGACCTTGCCGACGCCCCGGGCCCGGGCGTGCGCCGCCGCGACCGCGACGTTGTTGAACAGGCAGAAGCCCATCGCCTGCGCCACGCGCGCGTGGTGGCCGGGGGGCCTGACGATGGCGACGCCGGCGCGCTCCTCGCCGTCGAGGAGGGCGTCCACGAGCGCGATCGCGCCGCCGGCCGCGAGCCGCGCGGCGCGCACGCTCCCCGGCGCGACGTAGGTGTCCGGGTCGAGGAGCGACGACTGCCCCTCGAGCTTGGCGATCTTCTCGACGAAGCGGGGCGCGTGCGCGCGCGCGAGCTCGTCGTCCGTCGCACGGCGGGGAGCGAGCTCGGTGAAGCGGTCGCGGCCGGCGCGGTCGAGCGCCGCGCGCGCAGCCACGAGGCGCTCCGGGCGCTCGGGGTGGTACGCCGGCGGCCGGTGCTCGCCGAAGTGCGGATCGTCGACGA
>JAEUKG010001100.1 GCA_016794325.1 Myxococcales bacterium
CACCTTCGGCTGGGGCCGCGGCGGGGGCGGCAGGGGCGCGTCGACCTCGTCGTGGCAGACGAGCCAGCGGTCGCGGTAGACGGGTCCCGCGTGGGTCGCCGAGGAGTACGCGCTCGCCGCGGGCGCGAGGGCGAGCGCCCCGATCGCCGCCGCGGTCGCGATCGCCAATCGATGCACTCTGCACACTCGCCGCCTCATTCGACCCTCGCGAAGGCTCGGACCGCCGGCTCGCGGGCGTCGCAGTAGTGGGCGGCCGACGGGCGGGAGCGGAACAAGACCCCCGAGCGGACCTCGACCTCGGCCGCCTTCTCCTGCACGCGCACGCGGTAGGTGCCCTCGACCCATACGTCGTCGGCCGCGACGACCCGCACGGTGTGGACGCGCAGCGTCGGCGGCCGCGGCTCGCTCGCGAAGCGGAGGGGCGGCAGCGGGACCTTGGTGAGCTCGCGTTCACCCGGGCGGCGCCGGTAGAGCGCGCGGCCGCCGGCGATCCACAGCGTGCCGTCGTCGCTCCCCGAGACGCTCATGAGCCCCTCGGGGAGGCCGGTCTCGACCTGCGACCAGGCGCGGCCGTCCCAACGCGCGAGGTACGGCTGGCGCTCCTCGGCGGGCTTGAAGGGCTCGTAGGCGACGAGGTACGCGTCGTCGCCTCGGCGGGCGTAGAGCCCGACGTTGACCACCCCGTCGAGCACGTGCGACTCGGGGGTGCGACCGACGACCCAGCTCGACGCCCGCGCCGCGCCGTACGCGACGACGATGGGCGCGCCGCGCGTGGCGACGGGGCCCGCGACCGCGCACCGGCCCGCGACGAAGACGTCGCCGCGCGCGGAGGTCGTCGCCCCGAGCTTGACGAAGCGCTGGCCGGCGGCAGGATCGCACAGCTCGGGCAGCGCGGGGAGCGACGCCGCCTCGTCCGGCAGGTCGACGGGGCTCCCGCCCGCGTGCGGGCGGAACGAGCCGTCCTCGAACACGTAGCCCCGCGACTCGCGCTCGAAGAGCGACCCCGCGTCGCGCGCCGCGTAGCGGGTGTCGATCGCCACGAGCCACGGCTTGCGCTCGAACGAGCCCCCGAGGCGCAGGTCGGCGGGGACGTAGCCGCCGCTGTTGGTCGGGAGCCCGCGCATGAAGCCGTCGACCCGAAACGCGTCGCCGCCCCGGATCTCGACCACGGACTCTGCGGCGGCGAGGCGCTCGCCGACGCTCCAATCGTGGAGATCGTAGCCGGTGTCGCCGTAGACGACGAAGGTCCGCCCGCCGACGGGTTGCACCGAGAGCCTCGAGCACGGGCCTTCGGCCACGACGTGGAGATCGCCGGCGACGTGAGACGTCGCGCGCGAGGCGGCGGTGACGGGCCCTTCGCCGTGGCAGCCCGCGGTGAGCAGGCACGCCACGGCGAGTCCGTGGGCGATCCTCAAGCGAACGGGCTCCCGAGCGGCGTGGCGGTGGTGTGTCGTCGCATGAAGGGCGTGGTGCGTACGACGGGGCTCGCCGTCGAAATAATCTCGCTCCGCCGCGCGAGGCGATCGCGAGCCGACCTTGACCGCGGCGGAAACTCGAGTCAGCTTGAACACTTACCCATGATACGCCGACGCCGTTGCCTCGTGGGCGTCTTCGCCCTCGCGCCCCTGTCCGGGCTCGTCGCGTGCAACGGCCTCACGGGCGTGGGGGAGCTCCAGCTCGTCGAGTGCGCGGGCTGCGTCGAGGCCGGCGTCGAAGACGACGGCGGACGCCCGCCGCTCCGCGCCGACTCGGGCGCGCCTCGACCCGACGCTGGATCGACGGGCGACGCCGCGGCCGATGCCCCAGCGCTCGGGCCCGATCTCTGTCGGGGCGTCACGTTCTTCGCTGCGCTCGACGGCAGCGGGACCTCGGGCGCGGTGCGCGCGAGCGCGAAGGCCGGTGAGCCCGCGAGCGGCAACTACGTCACGGAGCCGGCGGGCAAGCGCGGCCAGGGGTTCCGCGCGAACGCCCCTTCGTCGACGCTCACCTGGAGCTCCCCCTACCAGGGGATCACGGCGCTGCGCGCAGACCAGGGGACCGCGGCGTTCTACCTGCGGCTCAACTTCAACGGCTTCCCCGAGCCGAGGCGCGCGTGGTTGCAGCCGCTCGCGGGCATGGCCGCGGCGAGCCCCACGGTGGCCATCTCCGGCAACGACCTCGTGGTGACGGGCGAAGCGGCGGCGACGGCCTCGGTCGATCTCACCCAGATCCCGGGCGTGCTGGCGACCCGCCCCTGGCTCCTCGTGGTCGTGACCTGGCGAGCCGCGGCCGCGGCCGGCGCGCCGTCGCTCGGCGTCGTCGTATACGCACCGACACAGACGCTCTCGGCGAGCTACAAGTCACCGTGGGCGCCGGGCGCCGCTCCCACCGGATTCCGCCTGGGCTTCAACGGGACGGACGGGTCGAACGCGAGCTTCGACGAGCTCGTGCTCTGGGACCGCGCGCTCGACGACGCCGAAATCAAGCAGGTGTCGGAGCTCGCGACGCCGATCGACCAGGCTTGCCCCTGAGTCATGCGCGCAGTGTTTGCGTGAACCCACTTCCGGGCTAGGCTTCATGGACGTGCGGAAGAAGGCGCTCTTTCTTCCCTGCGTCGTGATGTCGGCGGGCCTCGCCTGCAACGGCATCACCGGCGTCGGGGACCTCCAGCTCGTGGAGTGTGCAGGGCCGAGCTGCGTCGACCCGGCGTCGACCAACACCTTCGACTCGGGGCCGCCGATCGAGCGCCCGCGGGACGCTGGCAACACGACGCCGGACGTCGACAACCCGCAGCCCGACGCCGGGCTGCCCGAGACGGGCCCGACCACGCCGACCTATTGCGCGGGCGTCACGTTCTACCTGCCGTACGACAACAACACGACGGCGACCATCCCCGCCGCGACCGCGCCCGCGGCGATCCAGAACGGCAACCCGTCTTTCGAGGCCGGCAAGTTCGGGCAGGCGGCGCGGTTCACCGACCAGCTCCACTACTACGCCAACGCGACCAACAACATCTTGAACCCCGCCGTCGGATCCTTCGCGGTGTGGTTCAAGCCGCTGTTCAACCTCACCAACGAGCCGCGCCGGTACTTCTTGCGCCCGCGCAACAACAACAACAACGCCAACGGCGGCCCCGCGCTCACCATCCAGAACGAGCGCGTGATGATGCAGGTCGTCGACGACGGCAGCCCGACCGCGACCCTCGATCCGACGCAGACCCAAGCGGCCTGGAGCACGACCGCGTACATGCTCATGATCGGGACGTGGAACCGCACCGCCCCCGCGGGCACGCCGTCGCTCTCGATCACGCTCTACACGCCCACCCAGAAGCTCGAGGCGAGCTACACCCTCGGCCCCTGGAACCCCGAGGCGAACAACGCCGCCTACTTCCGCATCGGGAACAACGCCGCCGCCGTCTTCGACGAGGTCACCGTCTGGAACCGCGTGCTCTCGAAGACCGACATGGACCAGCTGGCCGCCGCCACCAAGGCGTACCCCGACGCCTGCCCGTGAGCGCGTGCCCGTGAACGCGTGCCCGTGAGCGTGTGCCCGTGAGCGCGTGCCCGTGAGCGCGCCCCGCGCCGTCAGAACTCGAACGCCAGGCCCGCCGCCCAGGAGCTCGTGCCGACGCGGAGCGCGTTGGATTGGCCGATGCCGTTGAGCGCCGCGAGGTAATACTCGGCGAACAGGTAGGTGTGGTTGATGCCCACCGAGTTGTCGAGCTGCAGCGCGGCCGACGGGTCGATCGCGTCGAGGGCGAACGAGAGGCCGAGCGCCCCTTGGAGGCCGAAGCTCTTGCCCTCCCCTTTGACGCCGCCCGCGTCCGACGTCCCGCCGGGGTTCGTCGCGCGCCAGAGGCCCATGCCCACCCCCGCCTTGGCGTAGGGGACGAGCGGGATGCCCACGTGCCGGTAGAACGTGTCGGCCCGCAAGACGCCCACGAGGTACATCGGGAAGATCTCGAGCGAGGTCTCCTCCTCACCGCGGGTGCCGCTCTGGGTGAACGACTTGTCGCTCATGTTCGTGTAGCCGACCGCCAGCCCAGGCCCCACGGTGCCCACGTAGGGGATCCGAAACGCTTGGTAGTCGAGCTCCACCTGCACCATGAGGCGTCGCATGCTGCCGAACGTGTCTTGGTAGGGGGTCTTGCCGCCGAGGCCGGGCTCGTCGTCGATCTGCGGCCGGTACGGCGAGAAGCGCAGCTCGAGCGCGAAGTACTGCGGAGACTGGTAGATGCGCGCGTAGCGCGTCGACGTCGCGTCCTCGGCGCTCGCGCTCGGAGCGGTTGCGAACAGCGCGCCGGCGAGCGCGAGGGAGGCGACGACACGGGGGCGGGCGATCACGGGTTCCTCCTCGACGAGCCGCGGAGCCTGCGGCGAACGAGCGCGGCGACCGCGCCCGACACCCCCACCACGAGCGCGAGGGAGCCGGCGGGAGCGCCTGCGCCCTCGAGCGAGCAGAAGCCGCCGCCCGCGCCGCCGCCGGACTTGCGGTACACCTCGAAGAAATCGTCGAGGAGCACCGGCGTCGCGCAGCTCAACGCCGAGAGCTCGCCGACGTTGAGGTAGGGATCGGTCGCCCCGATGGCGACCGCGTACGTGCGGCCGTTCTCGAGGCCCTCGATGGTGGCGCGACCACCGACCGCGCCGGTGGAGATCCGGCCGACCGAGTCGTCGGGGGCGGCGGTGCCGTTGAAGCCCGGCGCCGTGCACGAGCCCGACGAGGACGACGAGGACCCGCCGCTCACGGTGACGACGGTGCAGGTGTCGGCCGCGGCGTCGCCGGCGTCGTCGCCCGCCCCCGCCTCGCACACGAGCTTGGTGGTCGGCTCGGCGCCGGTCGCGGTGCTCGCCCCGCTCGGCGCGTAGAACACCGTCACTTGCTGGGCGTTGGTGGTGCCGGCCTCGCTCGCGAAGTCCCAGGTCACGTTCAGGCGCGTGTCGCCCGCCCCGACCTTCACGTTGCTGAGCGCGGGCGGGCCCACGGTGTCGGCGTCGATGTCGAGCGTCTTCGAGCTCGCCGCTTCGCCGCCGCCGCGCACCCAGATGACGTGCACCGTGTACGACGTCTGATCGACCTTGCCGCAGACGGCGTCGGACGCGTTCACGTATTGGTCGCTCGTCGCCTCGCTCTGCCCGAGGATGTCGCGGGCGCGGATGAGCGCGTCGGTGGTCTGGGCTCGCGGGATGTCGGCGGGGGTGATGCGCCAGCACTGCCGCGTCGTGTTCTGCCGGTTGGCGACCTGGGAGCAGTCGGTCCCCTTGGCGCCGGCCCAGACTTGGAGCGCGACGCTCGTGTCGAACCCGGCGAGCACCAGCGGCATCCGCAGGCGGATGTCCTTCTTGCAGTCGTCGTAGTTGATGGCGTCGGGGAAATTGGCCTGGGCTCGCTTGCTCAGGCCCTTGCCGCTCGCGTCCTCGCGCGAGATGGTGCCGGGCGCACCCGGGATGTCGACGGTCTGGGCGCGCGCCGAGCGCGCGGCGGCGAGCGAGGTGACGAGGCATGCGAGCGCGACGACGGCGCTCTTCGACGGAGACATGGGCAGGTGGCGAGGAGCATACCCTGTGCCAGCGCCCGGCCGCAGCAAATTTCCCCCGTTTTCGCGCGCTTGCCGCCTCCCGAGAGGTCGAGCCGCGCGCCAAGGTGGCAAGACCCCACGCGCGCGGCGCGCCCGCCTGCCACTTTGGCAAAACCGCGGGTAGGCTCGGTGTCGAAGGAAGATGCGCTCCTCTGCCCTCGCCCTGTTCGGGCTCGTCACGGCGTGCGGCGTCGCGGCGACGCCGCCGCCCGTCGCTCCGGTGGACCTCCCCGCGGCTCGGCCGGCGGCCTCGGCGAGCGCGGCCCCCGTCGTGCCCGACGGATACGTGCATTTTGCACATGTCGCGCCGAAGCCCGGGGTCCGCTACCGCGTCGACACGGCGGCGGGGAGTCGCTACGACGAGCTCCAGGGCGAGTTCGCGGGGGCGACCTACCACGCCGACTACACCGCGACCCTGCTCGAGGTGAGCGGCGACGCCCCCACCAAGCTCGAGGCCTCGTTCCACGAGAGCGTGCGCCGCGTGCTCGGCGCCGAGGAGTACAACGAGAAGCCGACGGGGCTGAAGGGGCGCACCATCGTCGTCCAAGCGCCGGGGAAGGTCGACGCCAAGGACGGAGCGCCGCTCACCGCGGACCAGACCAGCCACGCGCTCTACGTGTTCGGCGACCTCGGGCTGCGGTCGCGCACGAGCGCGGCCCTGCCGGACGCGCCGGTGAAGATCGGCGCCAGCGTCGATCCGTTCGCCGAGGCCGTCGTCCGCTCGCTCAACGCGGTGTCGTGGACGCCGGTGCGGACGTCGGCCGTCGTCACCGCCCTGCGCGACGGCGTCGCGACGATCGCGCTCGACCTGGAGGCGAGCACCGCGAGCGGGATGCACCTCGACGCCAAGGGCACCGCGGAGGTGATCGCGCAGAGCCGGGTCGTCCGCGCCCTCGTCCTCGAGGGGACCTTCCGCGGGCCGCCGCCCGATCGCGCGCCGGGCAAGTGGGATCTCGTGCGCCGCGTCGCGGTCGATCCTACGGAGTGAGCCGGTAGAGGCCGTTCTGCGCGCGGAGGGGCGTCGCCTCCCCGGCGCGCACCGCGAGGAGCGTCGCGCCATCCCAGGCGAAGCTCGCGGTCGCGCGCGTCATCGCGAGCTGGAGCGCGCCGGTGGCGGCGGTCGCGATGCGCACCGTGGGCGGGTCGATCACCGCGACCGCCTTGCCGTCGGGGGAGAGCGACGCCACGCCGGTGATCTTCCCGAGCGCGACGGGCGCGGCGCCGGCGGCGACGGGCCGCGTGTCGGCGTTGCCGTCGGCCTTCACGACCAAGAGCCGGCTCCGATCGGCGGAGAGATCGAACTGGGTCACGTTGGCTTCGACGAGCGCGTCGCCGGTGCCGTCGAACGCGACGCGACGGAGCTCGGAGCCCGAGAGGTAGAAGACGACCGCGTTCCCGACCCGCGCGGCGCTGCCCACGAGGAGGTCCTTGCCGGTCGCGGCAACGAAGGCGTGCAGGCCGCCCGCGCCCGTGTAGAGGACGACGCCGTTCGCCGCGTCGAGGGGCGCGCCGTCGGCCGAGCCGACGAGGCTGCCGTCGGCGCCGTTCATCACGACGACCTTGCCGAGGCCATACGCGGCGAGCACCGAGCGATCGGCCGCGCGGTAGAGGATGCTCGCCGTGCCGACGATGGGGGTGACGACCGCGCTCGGCACCGCCACCGACTGGAGCGCGCCCGAGGTCGCCGAGAAGGAGACCAACACGGCGCCGTTGGAGGTGAAGAGCGGCTGCGCGAGCGCGCCCGCGGCCACGAGGTCGGTCTGCGCGCCGCCGGGCACGGCCGCGACCTTCGCCAGGCTCGCGGCGCTCCCGAAGAGGAGCTTCGCGCCGTCGGCCGAGAAGTCGGCGACGGGGAAATACGGCCCGAGATCGACCTTCCCCGATCCGTCGAGCGCCGCGAGCTTGCGGTTGCCGCCGCCGACGCCGTAGGTGAGCGCGTTCGAGGTCGGCGAGAGCAAGACCGAGGAGGCCGCGACGGAGCGCTCGACGAGCGCGTCCGCGCCCGCGATCGGGCCCGACCGCAGATCGCCCGCGTCGGTGAGGTAGACCACGCGCGCCCCGTTGGCCGAGACGACGGGCGGCGTCGCGAGGCGCCCGAGGGCTCGGGATGTCGATGCATTATGCACGTAATAGCTCGGGTTGCCGGCCGGGTGCTGGACCGCGAAGACGCCGGCGCCGCCGGACGCGGCCTGGGCCACACCCGTGAGCGAGGCGTCCGAGAGCTCGGGCGCGCTCACCGCGCGCTTGCCGCGCTGGATCTCCACCGCGGAGAGCGGCGCGAGCAGCCCGTCGTCGAGCACGAGCGGGGGCGAGCCCGGCAGCGAGAGCACGCCCGGGATCACCTCCTCGAAGGCGCCCTTCTTGAAGCGCACCGCGTGGACGCCGGTGGGGACTCCGGCGATCGTGTACGCGCCGTCCTTGGCCGTCGTCGCCGAGAGCGCCGTGCCCTCGACCGAGACCACGATCCCCGAGGCGTCCGCGTCGCCGACCAGGGACGCGGTGCCGCCGAGCGTCGCGCCGCCGTCCCCCGTCGCCTGCGAGAGCTGGATGTCGGGGGCCTTGGACGTCGCCGCGTATTTCACGTCGACGGACGCCGAGGTGACGCCGCCGGCGCCGCCGAGGACCGCGCGCACCGTCGTCGGCGCGACCGGCGCCTCGACCGAATAAGACCCGGTCGCCCCGGTGATGGCGAAGGTGGAGGCCGAGAGCGGGAGCACGAGCGCCCCCGCGGCCGGCTTGCCGTCCACGCCGATCACGACCCCCTCGATCTTGCCGAGGCCGGTGAGCTCGAGGTCGCCGGTCGTGGCCGCGGCGCCGCCGCTCACCGTGACCGCCTTGGTGAGCGAGCGCTCGCGGGTGGAGGGGCCGTCGACGGCGAGGACGTACGTCGCGTCCGGGAGCTTGTCGAACGAGAAGGCGCCGTCGGTGGTCACGAACGCCTGGCGGGTGACGGGCCCCGTGAGCGTCACCGAGAGCGGCGGCAGCTCGGCGGCGCCGCGGATGACCACACGCCCCGACAGCGTCCCCCGTGGCGCCTCCGGCGCCGCGGAGTCGGTGCTCCCGCAGCCGGACACGAAGCCGGTCGTGACCGAAAAAGCCAGCGCGAGCGTGACGGCGGCGGTGGTGCGGCGGAGCGAGCGCATGCCCGAACGATACAGCGCTTTACGGCGGGCCGAAATTGAGGAACAAAGGGCGCACATGCGCCACCTCATCCCGTCCCACGACCACCGCCCGAGCGACGACCCCATCTTCGCCCTGAACCGCGAAGCGACCGAGCGCAAGGCCGCGGGGGAGAGCGTCGTCAACGCGACGGTGGGCGCGCTCCTCGACGACGAGGGCAAGCTCGCGATCATGCCGACCGCGGCGCGGGCGGTGCGCGAGGTCGCCCAGGAAGAGTGGGCCGCGTACGCGCCCATCGCCGGCAGCCCCGCCTTCTTGCAGGCCGTCATCGACGACCTCTTCGCCACCGAGCCCGAGATGAAGAAGAGCGCGGTCGCGGCGGCGACGCCCGGCGGCACCGGCGCCCTCCGCCACGCGATCGCGAACTACCTCGAGCCGGGCCAGGCGCTCCTCACCACCAGCTCGTATTGGGGGCCCTACCAGACGCTCGCCGACGAGGCCGATCGCAAGGTCGAGACGTTCCGCATGTTCGACGAGGCGGGCGGCCTCGACGTCGCGGCGCTCGACGAGGCGCTCGGCGGACAGCTCGCTCGCCAGGGTCGCGCGCTCGTCTTCCTGAACGACCCGTGCCACAACCCCACCGGCTACTCGATGAGCGACGCCGAGTGGCGCGCGGTGGTCGAGCGCCTCGCGGCCCACGCCGAGAAGGGCTCGGTGACGCTGCTGGTCGACACCGCGTATTTCGCGTTCAACCCGCGCGATCCGCGCGCGTTCTTGGCCCACCTCCGGCCGCTCCTCGGCAAGGCGGGCCTGCTCTTCGCGTGGAGCGCGTCGAAGACGTTCACCCACTACGGGCTGCGCGTGGGTGCGCTCGTGGCGTGCGTGCCCGACGACAAGGAGCGGGCCGCCACCGCCGCCGCCCTCAGCTACTCGTGCCGCGGCACCTGGTCCAACTGCAGCCGCGGCGGCCTCGCCGCGATCACCCGGCTCCTCACCGACCCCGCGATGCGTGCAGCCTGCATCGAAGAGCGCGCCCGGCTCACCAAGCTCCTCTCGGCGCGGGTGCACGCCTTCAACGAGCACGCGCGGCCGAAGAAGCTCGTGTACCCCCGGTACGAGGGAGGGTTCTTCGTCACCGTCTTCGCCGACGACGCCCTCGCACGCGCGCAGCGGATGAAGGACGCTGGCGTCTTCGTGGTCCCGTCGAAGGGCGCCCTCCGGGTCGCGCTCTGCTCGGTGGCCGAG
Source organism: Myxococcales bacterium (assembly GCA_016794325.1). Taxonomy (GTDB): domain Bacteria; phylum Myxococcota_A; class Polyangia; order Polyangiales; family Polyangiaceae; genus SXNL01. The sequence continues at coordinate 9,923 of JAEUKG010001100.1, forward strand.
CGCGACGTGGCGCGGCTCGTCGACGCCCTCGCGGGCTGACGGTCAGGCCGACTCGCTCGCGCGCGACATGCGCGCGGCGAGCTCGCCGGAGCGATCGAGCGCGTCGAGCTCGGCGAAGCCGCCGATGGGCTCGCCGTCGATGAAGATCTGCGGCACGGTCCGCTGGCCCGACTGCGCGACCAGCCACTCGCGCTTGTCGTGATCGCCGCTCACGTCGATCTCCGCATAGGCGATGCCCCGTTTGTTGAGGAGCCGCTTCGCAGCGACGCAGTAGGGGCAGACTCGCGTGGTGTAGACCTCGACGCGCATCCCCTTCATCCTGGGGACGGCCAGCCGAGTTTGCAACTCGAGCCATGGCACACCGTTCGCGCCACTGTGCCACGAGGCACACCGTGGCGCGGCCGATGGTCCATGATTTTCGATACTTATATTCGGTACGCATGTTGCTTAGCAGAGGCGCCATGCGTTCCTTCCACTACCTGGGCATCACGTCCCTCGCGGCCTTCTCCGCTCTGCTGACCTCGGCAGCCGGGTGTGGGTCGCCGGACTCCAACAACCCCTCCGATCGCCAAGAAGGGCAATCCGAGTTCGAGTCAGCGCCCCCCGCAGGCCAGTCGTCGATGGGCCGCGGCGGGAGCTCTTCGGGCGGCGCCGAAGCGTCGGACAAGAACGCGGGCGCGCCCGCGGCAGGCAGCACCGGCGCGTCGGGCTCCGTCGGGGAGCGAAAGGTCAACGAGACCGACCTCTACCGCGTCGTCGGCGACAAGCTCTACTACCTGAACAGCTACCGCGGCCTGATGGCGTTCGACATCCAGGACGTCGACCATCCGAAGCTCCTCGGGCGCGCGCCGATCTACGGCTCGCCGGTGGAGATGATCGCGTTCCAGAACACGGCGACGGTCGTCGTCGGCGACTGGTACGGCGTCGACGAGACCGGCGCGCCCTTCCACGGCTCGGTCATCCGCACCTACGACATCCAGAACCCCGCCGACATGAAGATGATCGGCGAGGCCCGCATCAAGGGCTGGGTGCGCGACGCGCGCACGGTCGGCAACGTCATCTACACCGTCAGCGAAGACTACGGCTGGTCGTACGGCTGGGCCGTCGCCGGCGACGGCGCGGGCGGCACCGTGGCGGTGAGCCCCGGCGGCGGCGGCGGCACCGGGTCGAAGGTCGTCGTCTCGAGCACGTACTTCTCGCTCGGAAAGACCCAGAAGATGGGCGAGCGCGTGTACGAGGGCTACCAGGGCGCCTTCAACGTCACCGACAAGTCGATCATCCTCGCGCACGACGTCCCGCAGGATCCGACGAAGCCGTGGGGCCCGCCCTCGGGCAAGACCCAGGTCGAGTACATCGACATCACCGACCCGAACGGCACCATCACCCCGCGCGGCCACTTCGACGTGAACGGCAGCTTCCAGGGCTGGGGCACCGACAACGGCCGGTGGAACGTCGACTTCGACGGGCGCTACGCCCGCGTCCTCACCTGCGGCCCCGGCGGCGGCTCCTACTACTGCGGCAGCGGCGGCAGCATGGTGCTCTCGACGGTCGATTTCCAGAACCTCGACGCGCCGACCCGCACGTCCGAGCTCTCGATCTCGAACCCGGGCTGGAGCGTGGCGGCTCGCTTCGACAAGAACCGCCTCTACCTGTCGCCGAGCCAGGGCTACTACTACGGCGGCGGCAGCAGCACGCCGAAGACGCCGATCCAGATCTACGACACCACCGACGTCACTGCGCCGAAGCTCGCCGGCTCGACCGACATCACGGGCGCGGTGTGGAACTTCACGCCGATGGGCGACAAGATCTTCGCGCTCGGCTCGGACTACGCGCCCGGCAGCGGCGGGCCGTACGACTACGGGTCGAGCAAGGTCTCGCTCCGCTACCTCGACGTGGCCGACCCCAAGAACCCGCAGGTCATCGGCACCTCCGAGTTCGGCGAGGGCTGGGCGTGGACGCCGGCGGCGGGGACCTTCAAGGCCTTCGGGCTCAACAAGGACCTCGGGATGGTGGTCTTGCCGTTCAGCGGCTGGAGCAACAAGTCGTACGACTACACGAACGGGCTCCAGATCATCGAGTTCACCCCGACGTCGATCGCGACGCGCGGCGCGGCCAAGACCAAGGGCTGGGTCGAGCGCGGCGTGTACCTCAAGGGCCGCGTGCTCTCGCTCAGCGACCAGGCGCTCAGCGTGATCGACTACGGCGATCGCCAGAACCCGAAGGTGCTCAACGAGATCACCCTCGCGCGCAACGTCGTCGACGCTCGGCCCAACGGGGCGACGATGGCGCAGGTCTCCACCGACTGGTGGGGCTACAACCAGCGCGAGAGCGAGCTCCGCGTGCTCCCGATCGCGAACGCCGAGGAGAACACGATCGATCCGGCGACGCTCAACGTGAAGCTCGAGGGCACCAACGCCCGCGTCTACCGCAACGGTGACCTCGCTTACGTCGTGACCGACGTGTTCACCCCGAGCGCGAGCTCGCCCTACGGCGGCGGCACGACGCAGCCGACGGTGCAGGTCGTCGACCTCGCCGGCGGCGGCGCCACCCTCCGCGGCAAGGTGAAGCTCCCCGCGACGTCGAACAGCTACTGGGGCTACGGCTGGGGCGGCTGCTACTGGTACGACTGGTGGGACTACTCGGGCGTCGTGCAGGTCCAGGGCAACGCGCTCGCGTTCCGCAACGTGCACTACAACTACGACCCGTCGACGGGGAAGTCGACGACCACCCAGACCCTCCACGTGGTCGACATCCAGAACCCCGACGCGCCGCAGCTCGCGTCGGTGACCGTCACCAAGGAGCCCGACTGGTGGTGGGGCAACGTCCGCGCGGTGGGTGACCAGCTCTACACCACCCACTACGAGTGGAAGTCGTACCCGAAGTACAACCCGGTCACCGGCAAGATCGAGGAGAAGGGGTACGTGAAGTACTACCTCGACCAGATCGACCTCTCGAACCGCGCGGCGCCGGTCGTCGGCAAGCGCATCAACGTGCCGGGCATCCTCGTCGGCGCGTCCGAGACCGACCCGTCGCTCCTCTACTTCATCGACTACCGCTGGGATCGCGACATCCAGGCCGACGACTTCGCGGTCGCTCGCCTCCAGGGTGACAAGGTCTACCTCCAGAGCTCGACGCGCATCGACGGCTGGGTCGGCAACGTGTTCGTGCGCGGCAACAAGGCCTACTTCTCGGCGCAGGAGTACAACTACACCTCGTCGACCGGCGTGAGCACCTCGAAGGTCAAGCTCCACGAGCTCGACATCACGAACCCGAAGGCCCCCGTCGACCGCCCGTCGGTCGCCAAGGGCGGCTGGGGCTGGCTGCTCGGCGTCGAGGGCGACCGCGCCGTCGTCACCAGCGGCTGGGGCTCGAACGGCGTCGACATCTACAAGGTCGGCAATGGCGCTCCGACGTTCAGCCAGTTCAACCGCACCCGCGGCTGGTGGTCGAACTCGCTCTCGCGCCAGGGCGACACCCTGTACCTCGCGAGCGGCTACTGGGGCGTGCAGGCCATCGGCCTGAAGTAACCCAGCGCGACGCGCAGGCGGTGAGGGCTGCGGGCACACGCTCGCGGCCCTCGTCGTTTTGTGCGCGCGATCGGTCGAGCTCGCCGGGATCGGCGTCGCGCTCCTCGTCCGCGAGCTCCACGCGGAGTTGCCCGCCGAGTGAGCCTGCGCGGCGGCTCCCTTTTCGAGGCTCTTCGGGGTACGCTCGTCCCCCCATGGCCTCCGAGCAGACGATCCACCTCGAGCGATACGCCCCCGACGCCAAGGCCCTCGTAGCCGGCGCGCAGACCCTCGCCGACGAGCGAAAGCACGTGCAGGTCGAGCCGATCCACCTGCTCGCCCGCGCCATCGATCGCGATCGCGGCGTCGCCGAGGTGTTCAAGAAGGCCGGCGCCGATCCGTCGGACTGCGCCGCCGAGGCCGAGACCCAGCTGTCGCGGCTGCCGAAGGCGGGCGCGGGGCTCGCGTACCTGTCGACCGCGATGCTCGCCCTCCTCGCCCGCGCCGAGAAGGAGGCGGAGGGCAAGCCGGTGGGCGTCGACCACCTCCTGAACGCGCTCTCGCAGGAGATCCGGGGCCCGGCGGCGGTCGTCCTCCAGGCGTTCGGCCTCGGGCCGGGCTCGTTCCGCGCGCACATGGCGGCGCTGAAGAGCGTGCCTCGCGACGTGCCGCAGACGTCGTCCGGCTCCACCAACGGCGCGCCCGAGGGGGCGGCGCGCTTCACCAACGATCTCATCGCGCGGGCCAAGGCGAGCGGCTTCGACCCCGTGATCGGCCGCGACGTCGAGGTGCGGCGGCTCCTGCAGATCCTCGAGCGCCGCCAGAAGAACCACCCGCTGCTCGTCGGCGAGCACGGCGTGGGCAAGAGCGCGATCGTGGGCGCGCTCGCGATGCGGATCGCCACCGGCGACGTCCCCCACAACCTCGCCCAGCTCTCGATCCTCGAGCTCGAGGTGGGCCAGCTCGTCGCCGGCGCGAAGCTCCGCGGCGAGATCGAGGAGCGGCTGAAGCAGGTCATCGGCGCGGTGCGCTCGCGCGACACCGTGCTCTTCATCAACGGCATCGAGTCGCTCTTCGGCCAGGGGGCCGCGGGCAGCGGCATCGGCGACCTCCTCAAACCGATGCTCTCGCGCGGCGACGTGCGCCTCCTCGCCACCACCACCCCCGAGGGGGTGAAGCGCATGGGCGAGAAGGATCCGAACCTCCTCCGGCGCTTCACCACGTTGACCATCGACCCGCCCACCCCCGACCAGGCGATCGAGGTCCTGCGCGGCGTCGCCACCCGCTACGAGCAGCACCACAAGGTGCAGATCGGCGACCCGGCGGTGGTGGCGGCGGTGCGCCTCGCCAAGCGCTACCTCCAGGATCGCGCCCTGCCCGACAACGCGCTCGATCTCCTCGACGAGGCGGCGGCGCGCAAGCGGGTCGAGATCGACGGCCTGCCCGCGCCGATGGACGACGCGATCCGCCGCGTGGCGTCGCTCAAGGCCCAGCTCTCGGGCCTCGTGGACGACACCGACGCGATGAGCCTCAAGACCAAGGAGCGGCTCGAGAAGGAGATCCGCGAGCTCGAGCCGAGCGTGGCCGAGATGCGGGCCAAGCTCGACTCGCGCCGCGGCGCGGTCGCGGCCCAGGCCGCGCTCCGTGAAGAATACAACAAGCTCCAGAAGCAGCTCGAAGAGGCGCGCGAGGCCAAGGACTTCGCGAAGCTCGGCGAGATCGAGCACGTGCACCTCCCCGACGTGAAGCGACGGCTCGAGGCCGCCGACGGCGCGGTCGCGGCCCAAGGCCTCCAGTCGAACGTCTCGCGGATCGTCGCCGAGGAGGACGTGGCCCAGGTGCTCGGCGACTGGACCGGCATCCCGGTGGCGAAGATGCTCGAGGCCGAGAGCGACAAGCTCCTGAAGATGGAGACTCGCCTCACCGCCCGCGTCGTCGGCCAGGCCGAGGCGGTGCGCGCGGTCTCGAAGGCGGTGCGCCGCGGCCGCGTCGGCCTCCGCGACCCCGGCAAGCCGATCGGCTCGTTCCTCTTCCTCGGCCCGTCGGGCGTCGGCAAGACCGAGCTCGCCAAGGCCCTCGCCGAGTTCTTGTTCGACGACGAGCAGGCCATGACCCGCCTCGACATGAGCGAGTTCATGGAGAAGCACATGGCCCAGCGCCTCGTGGGAGCGCCGCCAGGCTACGTCGACAGCGAGGAGGGCGGCTTCCTCACCGAGGCCGTGCGCCGCAAGCCCTACAGCGTGCTCCTCTTCGACGAGGTCGAGAAGGCGCACACCGACGTCTTCAACCTGCTCCTGCAGGTGCTCGACGACGGGCGCCTCACCGACGGGCGCGGCCGCACCGCCGACTTCTCCAACACCGTCGTCATCATGACGAGCAACATCGGATCGCAGCGCATCCTCGAGAGCGACGCGAAGATCTTCGAGTCCCCCGAGGGCCGCGACGCGCTGCGCGACGTGCTGCTCGATCAGCTCAAGAACTTCCTCCGCCCCGAGTTCTTGAACCGCATCGACGACATCGTGGTGTTCCGCCCGCTGTCGAAGGAGGACCTCCGCGGCATCGTCGACATCCAGCTCCGGCGGCTCGAGAAGCTGCTCGTCGACCGCGAGCTCAAGCTCGAGCTCACCGAGCCGGCCAAGCTCAAGCTCGTCGACATCGGCTACGAGCCTGCGTTCGGCGCGCGGCCGCTCAAGCGCGCCATCCTCAAGAACGTGCAGGACCCGCTCGCCGAGGAGATCCTCGCCGGCGGGTACACCACGGGCTCGACAGTGAAGGTCGACATCACCGGCGAAGAGTTCAAGTTCGCGAAGAGCTGAGGGGCGATGCACGTACACCTCGTGGGCGTCTGCGGGACGGGCATGGGCTCGCTCGCGATGTTGTTCCGAGCCCAGGGCCACGACGTCTCGGGCTCGGACGCGGCCTTCGATCCGCCGATGGGCCCGGCGCTCGAGGCGGCCGGGATCCGCTGCCTCGTCGGTTACCGCGCCGAGAACGTGGAGCCCGCGCCCGACCTCGTGATCGTGGGCAACGCGATCCGGAAGGACAACGTCGAGGCGGCCGCGGTGCGCGAACGCGGCCTCCGCGCCACGAGCATGTCGGGCGCGCTCCGCGAGGTCTTCTTGCCGGGCCGGCGGCCGCTCGTGTGCGCGGGCACGCACGGCAAGACCACGACGTCCACCATGTGCGCGTGGCTCCTCTCCCAGGTGGACCTCGACCCCGGCTACTTCCTCGGCGGCCTGCCCAAGGACCTTCCGAGCGGGGCCGCCATCGGCGGC
>JAEUKG010001180.1 GCA_016794325.1 Myxococcales bacterium
GCCCTTCGGCACCGCCGAGCTGCTCGCGCGGATGCGCGTCGCCCTGCGTCACGCCGCGCGGACGACCGCGCCCGAGGTCACTCAGGTGACGATCGGCGCCGAGGTGACCGTCGATCTCACGCGCCGCGTCGTCCTCCTGCGCGGCGCAGAGGTCCACCTCACGCCCATCGAGTACAAGCTCCTCGTCACCCTCGCGAAGCACGCGGGGATGGTGCTGACGCACCGGCAGATCCTGGAGCGCGTCTGGGGGCCGGGCCACGCCAACGAGACCCAGTACCTCCGCGTCTACATGGGTCAGCTCCGCCACAAGCTCGAGCGTGACCCGGCGCGCCCCCGCCACTTCCTCACCGAGCCCGGGGTCGGCTACCGGCTGAAGGCCGACTGAAGGGCGGGGCGCCCTCGAGCCCGGAGCGCCCGAGATCCGCGTACTTCCGGGGCAGCGCCGCACGCGCGCGCGCGCGTCTTTACGCTTCGCTTATGTGCCGCAGCCTCGTCTTTGCGGAGACCTTAGGCGGGACGATGCATCCTCCGCGGGTCCCATGGCCATCCATCGCCCTTCGGCCCTCTCGCTCCGTCGGTTGCTCTTCGGCCCCCCCAAGGACGTGAAGGATCCGCACGCGTTCCACAAGCTCTCGCTCGTCGCCCTCCTCGCCTGGGTGGGCCTCGGCGCCGACGGGCTATCCTCCTCGGCCTACGGTCCGGACGAGTCGTTCCGCGCCCTCGGCGAGCACACCGGCCTCGCCGCCTTCCTCGCGCTCGCGAGCGCGATCACCGTCGCGGTGATCAGCTACGGCTACAGCCGCATCATCGAGCGCTTCCCGAGCGGCGGCGGCGGCTACGTCGTCGCCTCGAAGCTCCTGCACCCCGCCGTCGGCCTCGTCTCGGGCGCGGCCCTCCTGGTGGACTACGTGCTCACGATCACGATCTCGATCGCCAGCGGCGCGGACGCGATCTTCAGCGTGATGCCCGCCCACTGGGCGTGGGCAAAGCTCCCCGTGTCCTTCGCGGGGGTCCTCCTCCTCACGCTCCTCAACGTCCGGGGCGTCAAGGAGTCGGTCGCGTCGCTGGTCCCCATCTTCGTGGTCTTCCTCGTGACGCACGCGGTCGTCCTCGTCCTCGCGATCGGCGGGCACCTCGGCGAGGCGGGCGCGGTCACCGAGGAGGTGCGGCAGAGCGTGGGCCGATCGTCCATGGCGCTCGGCACCTTCGGCCTCCTCAAGCTGTTCGTCCACGCGTACTCGATGGGCGGCGGCACCTACACGGGGATCGAGGCGGTGTCCAACGGCGTGGCGATGATGCGCGAGCCGCGCGTCCAGACCGCGAAGCGGACGATGACCCTGATGGCGGTGTCCCTCGCGGTGACCGCGGGCGGGATCATGCTGTCGTACCTGCTCACCCACGCGCAGCCCGCGCCGGGCAAGACGATGAACGCCGTCCTCCTCGAGCGCGTCTTCGGCGGCTTCAGCCCGGGCGGCGTCGGGGTCGGCGCGGGGCTCGTGGTCCTCGCGCTCGCGAGCGAGGGGGCGCTCTTGTTCTTCGCCGCGCAGGCGGGCTTCCTCGACGGACCCCGGGTCATGGCCAGCATGGCGACCGACTCGTGGCTACCGCACCGCTTCGCGGCGCTGTCCGACCGGCTCTCGATGAAGAACGGCGTGACGATCATGTCGGCCGCGGCGCTCGCCGCGCTGATCTACACCCGCGGCGACGTGTCCAAGCTCGTCGTCATGTACTCGATCAACGTGTTCCTCACGTTCAGCCTCTCGAACCTCGCGATGCTCCGCTTCTGGGCGAAGAACCGCGCCGAGCACCCCGGCTGGCCGAAGCACCTCTTCGCCCACGGCCTCGCCCTCCTCCTGTGTCTGACTATCCTTGGAATCACAGTCGTCGAGAAGCTCGCGGAGGGCGGGTGGGTCACGATCGCCGTGACCTCGCTCCTCGTCGCCCTGTGCTTCCTCATCAAGCGTCACTACCGGAAGGTGGTCGACGCCCTCCGCCAGCTCGACGCCGAGCTGCCCTCGCCGCCCGAGGTCGAGGACCCGGGCCCCGCTCCCTCGGCGCCGATCTCCTCGGCGGCGTTCTCCGACGGGCCGACCGAGGGCCTGCGCGAGCACCACGGCGCCCGCGACCCCGATCCGAAGAAGCCGGTCGCGATCCTGATGGTCGGCGGGTACAGCGGGCTCGGCCGCCACGCCCTGCTCACGCTCCTGCGCATGTTCCCGAGTCACTTCGGGGGCGTCGTCTTCGTCAGCGTCGCGGTGGTGGACTCCGAGTCCTTCAAGGGCGCCGACCAGGTCGAGGCGCTGGAGCGGCGGACGCGCGAGAGCCTCCTCCGCTACGAGCGCTACGCCGCGTCGCTCGGGCTCGCCGCGTCGAGCGCGTTCGCGGTCGGCACCGAGGTCGCGGTCGAGGTCGAGAAGATCGCGGCCGACCTCGTCGTCCGCTACCCCAAGGCGCTCTTCGTGGCGGGGCAGATCATCTTCGAGGAGGACTCCGTGTGGAACCGGGTGCTCCACAACGAGACCGCCTTCATGGTGCAAAAGAAGCTGCAGCGGCGCGCGATCCCGATGATCGTCGTGCCGGTGCGGCTCGATCTCCGCGCGCGCAGGGTCGTCACGGGCGCCCGAAGCGACGCGGTCGCCGCCGGTTGAGCTCGCGGCGCGCGGGCGCCGCTCACCCGGGGGGCCAGGCGAGGACGGCGCTCGTGGCGGGCGCCATCGGCCGCACGACGAGGATGCTCGCGCCGGCGGGCGACGGCGTCACGTCGTCGGTCGTCCCCACCCACACCGTGGTCGCGCGGCCTCCCGGGTCGCGCTCGGTCGCGTAGACCTCACCCTCGCTCGTCTCGCCGTCGGCGCGCGCGAAGGTCACGGCGAGCTTGCCGAGGAGCATCTCCGACAGCGGGGAGGCGGCGTCGTCGGCGTCGGCGAGGGTGAAGCGCATCGTGAGCAGGCACCGCGGCTCGTCGCGGTGGTGCAGCGGGCGGCGGTGGGCCGGGTGGATGCCGCCGAGCTCGCGCGCGACCTTCGCGGGGTCGCAGGAGATCTTCTCGGCGCGGGCCTCGTAGCGGTCGTGGGACGTGGCGACCGTCGCCGCAGCGGAGGCGCGGGCGCGCTCGCGATCGACGACCTCGCGCGCGACCTCGCGATGGCGCGCCCGCATCGCCTCGCACCAGGCGCGTCGGCGCGCGACGCGCGCGTCGGCCCAGCCCATCCACGCCGCGAGCGAGCGCTCGCCCTCTTCGCACGCGCTCTCGACCATCTGGCGCCCGAGGCGAGGCTCGCTGATGCTGGCGCTGATGTTGGCCGCCACCCCGCCGAGCTCCCGGTCGGTCTTGGCGATGCGGGCGGTGACGCGGGAGGCGAAGGCGGCGCCGCTCAGGTGGGTGCACGTGAGCGTGTGCCCCTCGGCCACCCCCTCGAAGGGCACGGTGTCTCGCGGCGTCGCGGGCACCGAGTCGAGGTCGTCGCGGCCGAGCTCGTCGCGGTCGAAGACGTGGATCGTGATCGGCGCCTTTCTGTCGAGCTTCACCAGCGGGGCGGTGAGGTACGCGACGGTGCGATCCTCTGGGCCGTGGGCGTCGACGCGGTAGCCCGCGATCACGGCCTCGAGGTCGAGATCCGGGAGCGACGTCCCGAAGAGGGCCTTGAAGCCGCCGTCGGGGCGCCGGCTCGTCTCGAGCTTGCAGACGAGCAGGCCCGGGGCGTCGGTGACGGGGCCCGGCGGCGTCGCCGCGAAGACCTGCGCCGCCTCCGTTTGGTACAGCACGGGTGCGTAGCCCGCGCCGCGCACCCCCGCCGGCGCCGCCTTCGCGCTCTCGGCGGGCTCGAGCGGCTTCGCGGGGGCCGCGTCGTCGCCGTCGGGCATGCGGACGGGCGGGCGTCGGCTGCGGGAGTCCGTGTCCGTCGGCGTCGGATCGCCGCTGGACGGGGTGGGATCCCGCTTCACCCAGCGCTTCACCTTGGCGCAGCCCGTCGACGCGAGCAGCGCCGCGGCCCCGAGCGCGATCACGAGCCGCGCTCGCGTCACGCGCGATCCTTGCGCGCGATGACGCGCTGGTACACGTCCTTCTTCGAGCGCCCGGCCCAGGCCGCGACGCGGGCCGCCACCGTCTTCGCGTGGAGGCCTCGCGCGAGCTCCTCGTCGATGCGCGCGTCGATCGCGTCGTCGCCGATCGCCTCGCTGCGATCGGTCGGAGCGAACGCGCCGAGCACGATGACGACCTCGCCCACCCACTCGCGGTCGTCGGCCGCCAGCGCGGAGAGCGGCCCGCGGACGAGCTCCTCGTGGATCTTCGTGAGCTCGCGCGCCACGCAGGCGGGGCGGGCCGGGGTCGCGGCGGCGAGATCGGCGAGCGTGCGCGCGGTGCGGCCCGGCGACTCGAAGAGGATCACCGGCTCCGGCGTCTCCGCGATCGCGAGGAGCGCCTCCTCGCGCGCCTGGCCCTGCGTCGCGAGGAAGCCGAAGAATCGGAAGCCGCCGCCGCCGCCGAGCCCGCTCGCCGAGAGCGCGGCGAGGGGCGCGCTCGCGCCCGGGATCGGCACCACCCGCACTCCTCGCGCGATCGCCTCGCGCACGAGCGCGTCCCCCGGATCGCTGACGCCGGGCGTCCCGGCGTCGGTCACGAGCGCCGCGCTCTCGCCTCCCGCGAGGCGCTCGGCCGCGCGCGCGACGTCGGCGGGCTCGGTGTGGGCGTGGAGCGCGTCGAGGGGCTTTCCGGCGATGCCGAAGTGCGCGAGCAGCGCGCGCGTGCGCCGCGTGTCCTCGGCGTAGACGCGGTCGACCGTGCGCAGGGTGTCGACGGCGCGGGCGGTGATGTCGCCGAGGTTCCCGATCGGGGTGGCCACCACGTAGAGAACGGCCCCCATTCCGCCCTCGTTCAGACGACCTCGGTGACGTCGCCCATCTCGCGCCGCAGGAAGTCGCGCAGGCGCGTCATCAGGCGCTGCTCGAGCTGGCGGACGCGCTCGCGCGAGATGTGGAAGCGGTCGCCGAGGTCCTGGAGGGTGAGCGGGTCGTCGGCCACGAGGCGCTCGTCGAAGATCGCGAGCTCCTTGTCTTTGCCCTCGAGGGTCTTGCGGAAGGCGTCGAGCTTGTCTTTGAGGAGCGCCTGCAGCTCCTCGTCGGCCATCATCGTCTCCGGGCCCGCGCCGGAGCTCGGCATCATGTCGACCTTGGCGATCGCGCGGCCGTCGGCGTCGCCCACCGGCGCGTCGAGCGATTTCTCGCTCGCCTGGAGCCGGAGCTCCATCTCGCGCACGTCCGACTCCGGGACGTTGAGCTGCTTGGCGATCTCCGCGTCCGACGGGTCGATGCCCATCTGCTGGAGCTCGGCGCGCTTCTTCCGCAGGTTGAAGAAGAGCTTGCGCTGCGCCTGGGTGGTCCCGAGCTTCACGAGGCGCCAGTTGTTGAGGATGAAGCGCAGGATGTACGCGCGGATCCACCACGCGGCGTAGGACGAGAGCTTGACCCCGCGGTACGGGTCGTAGCGCTTGACCGCCTGCATGAGGCCGATGTTGCCCTCCTGCACGAGGTCCATGATGTTCTTGTAGGCGCGGCGGTACTCGTACGCGATCTTCACCACCAGCCGCAGGTTGGCGGTGACGAGCGCGGCCGCGACCTTGGGATCCTGGTTGGCGAGGAACTTCACCGCGAGCGCGTGCGTCTCCTCGGGCGTGAGGAGCGGGTGCCGCTGGATCTCGCGGAGGTACGCCGACATCGGGTCGGAGCGCTCGAGATCGGTGCGGCGCGACAGCGGCGCCGAAGCGACCGCGTCGACGTCGTCGTCCGCCTCGGCGGCCTCGACCTCTTCCTCGTCGTCGACGAGCTCGGCCTGCACCTCCTCCGTCTCGCCGGCGACGTCGGTGTCGGAGTCGTCCGACCGCTCTTCGCCGTCGTCGCGCGCCTCGGCCTCGGCCGATTGCGCGGAGCTCGGCGGGGGCTCGCTCGTCGGCTTCTCCGCGCGCTTCTTGCGAGCGCGCGGCGCCTTGGCTTCCGCGTTCGCGGGCGCTGCGGGAGCGGCGGGGTCGAGGGTCGGGGTCTTCTTCGTGGTGGGCACGGTGGGGAGGGAGGGAGCCAAGCTACCACGTTTCTCCTCGCGAGTTTCGCGGGTTTCCCCCGCGTGCGTTACCGCGCCCCCGAGGCGCCGAGCCACAGCCAGGCCAGCGACGCGACACCGAGCAGGGCGAGCGCGAGGGCTCCCGCGACCAACACGTCCTCCGCCTCCTGCATTCCATCGCTCCGCATACCGCCAAACGTAGGTCTCATGACGCGGTGCGTCAATAGGCGACGAGCTCAGCCTTTTCGCGGCGCTCGGGCCGGCCTTGAGCGGGGTCGGGCTGACGCGTAAGCTGAACGTGCGCGCCGGCCCTGGTCTCCCATGGTGCAAAAGCTCGTGGATCCCGAAGATTTACGCCTCTCTCCGACGGCGCTCACGCGTCCGGAGGAGGCGTTTTCGGCCCTGCTCTCCTGGGCCGACTCGCTCTCGGTGTGGGCGGGGGCGGTGCTGGGGCTCCGGCTCGAGATCAACGCCGAGCGCGCCGACGCGGGCGTGCTCGCCGAGGTGTCGCTGCTCCGCGATCGGCGCGAGCGCTCGCGCATCGCGCGCCGGGGGCTCGTCGATCGCCGGGCCACCTTCGCCGCGCTCTCGTCCACCAACCCGGTCGTCCGCGCGCGGGTCGACGAAGAGGGCCTCGCGCTGTCGTTCGAGCTGCCCGAGGGGGCGAGCCTCGACCGCGGGAACCTGCGGGCGCGGGTCGCGGATCCGGGCGCGCTCCTCGAGCTCGTCACGCACCTCGAGTCGCTCCCCGAGGACGTCGAGGTCGCCCGTCGGCCCGCGCAGGGCTTGTCGGCGGACGAGGTGCGGCGCCTCGCCGAGCATCCTTTGACGATCGCGGCGCGAGTTCCGGCCGAGCGCGTCGCGGCTCAGGACGGGCACGCGGAGGTCGTCGCGACCGCGCTCTTGCACCTCTACAAGATCGTGGCCTGGGCCGACGACAACGACGGCGTGCGCCCGTCGGCGAAGCGCCGCGACAAGCAGGCGGCGAAAGAGCATCGCGAGGCGAGCCGCGCTCGGCGCAAACAAGAGGTGCGTCCGGAGAGGGACGCCGAGGACGGCGCAACCTCCACCGCGCAGCCGCCGCTCGACCGTGAGGGCGACGCGGCGGCCGAACCTCATCCGTTGCGCGACCTCCGCTCGCTCCGGCTCGTCTCGCGGGCGCGGGTCGTCGACATCGATCCCTCGCGGCCGGTGGAGCCCGGCACCCACGTCATCGCCCTCGGCGGCCCGTTCGAGGGCAAGACCGGGGTGGTGCGCGAGCTCGATGGCAAGGGAGGAGCGCGCGTCCTCTTCGGGCTCCTCGTGGCCACGGTCGACTTGAAGGACCTCTCCGCGTACGCGCGCAAGCGGGTGGAGCGCGGCGCCCACGACGGCGGCCGCGAGCGCGGGGGAGCGCGGCCGCTGTTGTCCTCGTCGCACCGCAGAGTTCCTCGCGGGGCGTCGTAGGCAAGACCTCCCATCTCATGTAGAACGACGCTCGTCTTGGCCGCCACGACGAGCCCCTCCGCGCTGCCGGCCACCCTCGGCGGCCAGCTTCGCCGTCAGACGCCGGCGTACCTCGCCGGGGCGGTGACGCTCGCGATCTTCCAGCTCGCGATGAACCGCATCGACTGGCTCGCGAAGATCTGCATCGACGACATCTTCTCCGAGAACCCGGAGGTCGTGTGGGGCCCGGCGGCCGCGATGCTCGGCCTCGCCGCGCTCGCGTTCGTCGCGCGCGTCGCGAGCCGCTGGTTCATCTTCAACGCCGGTCGCGACGCCGAGTACGAGCTTCGGGCGATCCTGCTCGACCGCCTGCACAAGCTCGGCACCGCGTTCTACCGGAAGATGTCCTCGGGCGAGATCATGAGCCGCTCGACGGGCGACCTCCTGCAGGTGCGGCTCCTCCTCGGCTTCGGCGTCCTGAACATGATCAACGTGGTGTTCGCGTTCGCGAGCGCCCTCCAGATCATGGTGACGATCAGCGGCCGGCTCACGCTCGCCTCGTTCGTGATGTTGCCGTTCCTCATCCTCACGACGCGGAGCTTCTCGAAGGGCCTCTTCACCCGGACGAAGGCGAACCAGGACGCGATGGGGAAGCTCTCGGACGTCCTCCAGACGAACCTCGCCGGCATCCGCGTCGTTCGCAGCTTCGCGCTCGAGGCCCGGGAGCGCGAGCGCTTCCGCGCCGCCAACGACGCCTACCTCGAGGCGAGCCTCGGCCTCGCGCGGCTGCGGGGGCTCATGGGTCCGATGGTCGGCGCCGCGAGCAGCGTCGGCCTCCTCGCGTGCTTCTTCTACGGAGGGCTCCTCTTGTCGCGGGGGCCGCAGGGCGGCGGGCTCAGCCAGGGCGACTTCTTCGCGTTCTGGATGGCGCTCGGCCGGATGACCTGGCCGATGGTGGCGCTCGGCTTCTCCCTCGCGATCGTGCAGCGCGGACGCGCCGGCTACGCGCGCCTCCAGGAGATCTTCGACGCCAAGCCCGAGATCGAGGACGGCGCGAAGGCCGCGCCCGCCGCGCTCGCCGGCGAGCTCGACGTCTCCCACCTCTCGTTCATGCACGGCACGAAGAGGGTGCTCGACGACGTCAGCTTCCACCTCGAGGCGGGGAAATCCCTCGCGATCATGGGGCGGACGGGCTCCGGAAAGAGCACGCTCGCGATGCTCCTCGCCCGGCTGCTGCCCACCCCCGCGGGGACGGTCGCCGTCGACGGGAACGACATCTGCGATCTCCCCCTCGCCGAGGTGCGCGGCGCCATCGGCTACGCGCAGCAGGACGCGTTCCTCTTCTCGAGCACCGTCACCCGCAACGTGGGCTTCTCGCTCGAGGCCCCGGAGGACGACGAGGGCTTCGAGCGCGTGCGCGCCGCCGCGCGCGAGGCCCAGGTGCTCGAGGAGGCGCTCTCGCTCCCCGAGGGGTTCGACACCGTGGTCGGCGAGCGCGGCGTCCAGCTCTCGGGCGGGCAGAAGCAGCGCATCGCCCTCGCCCGCGCGCTCGTCCGCGAGCCGGTGATCCTCGTGCTCGACGATCCGCTGTCGGCGGTCGACGCCAAGACCGAGGCGGCGATCCTCGAGGCCATCGATCGCCAGGCGGCGCACCGCACCGTGGTCTTGGTGACGAACCGCGTCGCCGCGGCCAAGCGGTGCGGGTCGATCCTCGTGCTCGACGCCGGCCGCGTGGTCGAGCGCGGGTCCCACGACGAGCTCGTGAAGATCGACGGGGGGATCTACGCGTCGTTCGACGAGGAGCAGAGCGCCACGAGCGAGCTCGACGCGATCGACGTCGACGCGCCGCGGGCGGCGGAGGGCCGATGAGCGCCGCCGACCCCGAGGCCGCGAAGGCGCCCCCGCGCGCGCGGCGCGGCGAGGACAAGCTCAAGAAGTTCCACGAGGAGGAGTCGCTCGGCCGGGCCTACGACGCGAAGATGGTCGCGCGCCTCTGGCCCTTCGTCCGGCCGCACTGGCGCTGGCTCGCCCTCAGCCTCGCGACGCTGCTCCTCACGTCGCTGGCCGCGCTCATGCGCCCGCTGCTCATGGGCAACATCGTCTCCGTCGCCGCGAGCCGCGACCTCGGTACGGTGGTGCGCGCGGGGGTCTACCTCGCGGGGACGATCGTCCTCCAGCAGCTCCTCTACTTCGCCCAGATGTACGCGATGCAGATCGCGGGCGCGCGGGCGATGGCCGACCTCCGGGCGCACGTCTTCCGCTTCTTCCAGCGCCTCAAGCTCTCGTACTTCGACCGGACCCCGGTGGGCCGCCTCGTCACCCGCGCGACCAACGACGTCGACGCGGTGGGGGAGCTCTTCGCCTCCGGCGTGCTCAACGCCGTCGGCGATCTCGTGCAGCTCGTGGGCATCGTGGCCTTGATGCTCGCCCTCGACTGGCGCCTCTCGCTCATCGCGTTCGCGGCGATGCCGATCGTCGGACTGCTCGTGAACTTCGTGCGCCGGCGCTCGCGCGACGCCTTCCGCGACATCCGCACCAAGACCGCCCGCCTCAACGCGTTCTTGAACGAGCAGGTCTCGGGGATCTCGGTCGTGCAGGCCTACGCCCGCGAGTCGGCGATGGCGGCGGAGTTCGACGAGATCAACGTCGCCTACCGAGACGCCAACAAGCGCTCGATCTTCTACGAGGCCATCCTCGACGCGGCGATCGAGATGGTCTCCACCCTCTGCATCGCCAGCATCTTGTGGTGGGCGGGCTTCCACCGGAGCGCGATCACCTTCGCGACGGTGGTGACCTTCACCCAGTACATCAAGCAGTTCTTCGAGCCGGTGAGCCTGCTCGCCCAGCGCTACACGATCCTCCAAGCGGCGATGGCCGGCGCCGAGCGCATCTTCCAGCTCCTCGACGAGAAGGAGGTCGAGGACGAGCCGGTGGCCGAGGACGACGGCGCCGCCGCCGCCGGCGAGCCCGCGATCGGCTTCGAGGGGGTCACCTTCGCCTACAAGCCCGGCGTGCCCGTGCTCAAGGACGTCTCGTTCACGGTGGCGCGGGGCGAGAAGGTCGCGCTCGTCGGCGCCACCGGGGCCGGAAAGAGCACGGTCGCGAGCCTGGTGCTCCAGCTCTATCCGCATCAGGATGGTACGATCCGCGTCCTCGGCCGCGACGTGCGATCGTACGGCCGGGCGACCCTCCGCGAGCGGTTCGCGGTCGTGCCCCAAGACGTCTTCTTGTTCTCGGGGACGGTGCTGTCGAACATCGCGATGGCCGACGTCGTCCCCGACCGCGCGCGGGCGACCCGCGCCCTCGAGCGGATCGGCGCCCTCGAGCTCTTCGAGGCGCGCGAGGGGGGGCTCGACGCGTCCGTCGACGAGCGCGCCGCCAACTTCAGCGCCGGCGAGCGCCAGCTCCTCGCCTTCGCCCGCGCCCTCTACCGCGACGCCCCCATCGTCATCCTCGACGAGGCGACGGCGAGCATCGACTCCGACACCGAGGCCCGGCTCCAGCGCGCGCTCGAGGCGGTGATGGAGGACCGCACCGCGGTCATCATCGCCCACCGGCTCTCGACGGTCCGCGCCGCCGACCGCATCGTGGTGTTCCACAAGGGCCGGGTGGTCGAGCAGGGCAAACACGAAGAGCTCCTCGCCAGAGACGGCGTGTACGCGCGCCTCCACCGGCTGCAGTTCGCCCACGCGGAGTGAGCGTCAGGACGGCGCGGCGCCGAAGCCCACGCCGAACGCCATCGTGAAGCGCGCGTTGACCTCGCTCCGGGGCCGGAGCTCCTCGCCGCCGTCGGCCTCGTAGGTGAACGCGTCGACCCCGAAGGGGCCGAAGTATCCTAGGTGGGATAGCGCGGCCGCGGCCCGCTCCGCCTCGGCGGCGACGGCGGCCGCGAGCGCGGGGGCGGGGCGCTCGAGGCGGACGGCGCCGAGCCAGGCGCCGTGGCCGTCGGTCTCGCTCTCGACGAGGCTGCCCAAGGTCACCTCGCCGCCCGCGCCGAGGCGCCCGTGGAGGGCGTATTCGCGCACGATCCGGACGTTGGGCTCGACGGCGACGCCCCCCTCCGCGATCGAGGCGCGCACGAAGCCGACGTCCGCGGCGGAGGCGGCGCCCGCCCGGACGACGCGCTGATCGCGGCCCGCCATCCCGTAGGCGCGCTTGACCCGCCAGCCGTCGCCGATCGGAGGCGGCGCGGCGAGGGTCGCCTCGGCGACGCCCGCGTCGGTCACGAACACCTCGCCGGGCAGGGTCGGCCCGAGCGACGCCGAGAACGCGCGCGAGAGGACGACGCGGAGGACCTTTGGGGGCGGGTGGGGCTCCGGCTCCGCCCCCGCGCGGCGGAGCGCGGCGAGGGCGCGCGGCGTCGGGCAGTAGCAGCGGCCCACGCGCCCGCGCGCGGCGCCGGGCGCGGTCTCGGCGTCGATCAAGAGGTCGCCGGGGGCGAGCAGGGTCGCGGCGATGCGCGCGCGGTGAGCCGCCATCGCCGCGAGGACCGCGCGGCGCGGGGTGTAGCCGCGGCCGGTCGCGACCTCGTATTCGGCGTCGAGGTTCAGGATCCAGGCGGCGCCGGCTGCCATGCTTCGAGCTCGTCCAAGAAGGCCGCCGGCTGCCCGGCGCGCTCGCGGGCGGCGCGCGCGAGCGGCGCGCCCCGCATGAGGAGCGGGGTGAGGGGAGGGGGCAGGGCGCGGCGCCACGCGTCGAAGGCGAGCGAGCCCTCGAAGTGGGTGAACCACCGCGCGCCGAAGCGCACGTGCGCGATCTCCTCGAGGCCGACGAGCTCCTGCGCGCGGGCGCACGCCTCGTCGCCGACGGCGCGGAAGCGCGCCGCCCAGGCGGCCGCGTGCTCGAGGTTGGCGCTCTCGACGCCGAGCCCCATGACGGCGAGGAAGGAGACGATCGTCGAGGCGGTCGGCACCCGCTCCCAGAACCAGTCACGGACCTCGAAGTCGCCGGGCGCGCGCCCGAGCGTCGCCATCACCTCGCGGTAGACGTGCATGTGCCGGATCTCGTCGTGCGCGATTCGCACGAGGCCCTCGCGGAGCTCGCGCGGGGTGTCCGGGAACGCGAGCAGCGCCCACGCCATGAGCTCGGCGGCTTGGAGCTCGTGGTGGAAGAACGTGTGCATCGCCCGCGCGCGGTTGTCGGCGGTCGCGAGCGATCGGGTCTTCGGCGCGCGGAGGACGACGCGGAGCTCGGGCGGTCGCCCCGGCGCGGGGACGCGGCGCGCGGGTGGGGAGCTCTCCCACTCGGTGGGGACCGCCGGTGGGTGGAGCTTGTGCGCGAGGCTCGTCGTGGTCACGTACGACCACGCCCACGACTCCACCGTGCCCTCGGGAGGCGCCTCCACGAGCGGGACCATACCACGCCGCCGCGATCGGGCACCCAGGGCGGGGAAGGGCCGCGCGCCGGCCGACGTAGGAGGAGGTGGAGGCACGAGTGCCCGCTCCCATCCCGTTCAGCCCCGAGGTCACAGGCGTCTTGGTCGAGGCCGCGCGGAGCGCGAGGGGCAAGGAGCTCCACGACGCTCATTTCGTGGCCGCGCTCCTCCGGATCGGCGCGGTGGAGAGCGCGCTCGCCGAGACCGGCGTCGACGTCGCGTCGCTCGCCCGACTCGTCGCGGGCGTCGTCGAGCGGCTCCCGAAGCGCCCGTGGTATCGGCTGGCGCTCTCCGTCGCCGAGCCGGTGAGCCGCGCCGCGGCCCGCGCCGCCGCCACGGGCCAGCGCGAGCTCTCGTCGCTCTTCTTGTTCGCGTCGATCGCCCAGGACGGCTCGGCCGACGTCCTCGCCGCGCTCGCGAACGCCGGCTTCTCGCTCCTGGCCTTCCGGTGGCGCGTCGCCCACGGCGCCGCCTCGCGCGACGAGCCTCGCCCGGCGACCGGCGCGGTGCGGCTCGTGCTCCACGACGATCCGTTCACGACGGTGGCCTTCGTCGACGACGTGCTCCGCGAGGAGCTCGGGCGCGATCACGAGACCGCCCAGGCGATCAGCGCGCGGGTCGGGCGCGAAGGCCGGGCCGAGCTCACCGCGATGGACGCCGAGAAGGCGGCGGCGGCGCTCGCCCGCATCCGAGCGCGCGCGGACGCGCTGCGGTTCCCGCTGCGCGTCTCGGCCGTCGCCGCGTGACGCGATCGGCTCCACCGCCGCGGTCGATCAGGGGCCGAACGGGGAGCGCCAACCGACCGCGCCGACGAGCCCGTACGCCGCGAGGACGACGAGCGGCAGCGCCGCGAGGACGAGCGGCCAGCGCACGCTCGTCGGGCCGGGCTTCGGCCAATCGGCCCTCGTGAACGCGAGCGCGAGCCGCCCCTCGCGGAGCTCGAGGTTCGAGACGAGGCCCGCGCACAGGTAGATC
>JAEUKG010001188.1 GCA_016794325.1 Myxococcales bacterium
GATCTACCTCCTCATCGCGGGCAGCTACACGCCGTTCACCCTGGTCAGCCTGCGGGGCCCCCTCGGGGTGGGGCTCCTCGCCGCGGTGTGGGCGGCGGCGGCGCTCGGCGTCGCCACCGAGGCGTTGTGGGTGTACCGGCCGCGATGGGTGTCGGCCGTGGTGTACCTCGCGATGGGCTGGATGGTCGTCGTCGCCTCACCGCGCCTCGCCGCCGCGATGTCGACGACCGGCTTCGCGCTCGTCGTCGGCGGCGGGCTCCTCTACTCGCTGGGGACGGTGTTCTACGTGATGAAGCGTGTACGATACATGCACGCGATCTGGCACCTGTTCGTGATGGGCGGGAGCGCGTGCCACGTGCTCGCCGTGCTCGGTCACGTCCTGCCGGGGCCGCGCTGACGACGCGAGCGCGTCAGAACCAGGCCTCCCATTGGCCCGCGACGTAGGCGGCGTGGCAGGTCGCCGAGACGCGGTCGAGGGCGCCGCCGAACGGCTGGATCTGGTGCAGGCGGTAGCTGTCGAGGATCACGAGCTCGCCGAGCTGGTAGTCGGCGTCGTACGACGGCCGCTCCACCATCGCGTCGGTCACGGCGTCGCTCCCCGCGTAGGAGGTGTCCCAGAGGCGCAGCGCGCCGCCCGACTCCGGGGGCTGCAGCATGAGGACGCAGGTGATGGCGGGGTTGCGAGCGCGGGCGTGGGCCGGCGCGAGCCCCTCGGTGTCGAAGTGGATCTCGCCGCCGTTTTCGGCGACCCAGCCGCCGGCGGGGAAGACGTGCACGCCCGGCCCGCAGAAGCCACGGCGCGCCACGACGCTCGCGCCGATGGCTCGCCCGATGAGCTCGCGCATCCGGCGCTGGAGGCCAGGGCAATACTTCTCCACGCGGGCGTCGGTGGCGGCCGCGTCGGCGAAATATTCGGCGACGCGGTCGGTTTCGAGGTGGGTGTACCACGCGCGACCGAGGCAGAACTGCTCGCCGTCGAAGTCGTGGGTCCACTCCTCGCGGCTCGCGTACACGCCGCGCACCATCTCCGCGCAGGTGGTGGCGTCGAACGTCCGGGGGACGCGGACGCAGAGGTGCGTCTCGAGGGCGAGCCTCGCCGCGCCCAGAGGTGCCGACGGCTCGAGGACGAGCGCCGGCGTCATCGTCAGATCGACGACAGGCGGGTCATCAGCCGCCCGCAGAGATCGGACTGGGGCGACCGCTCCCGCTCGAGCTGGAGGCCGGTCTTGAAGATGTTGCTCGCGCCCTGCTCGTTGCCGAGGAGCAGGTGGCAGATGCCGAGCATCTCGTAGTCTTCGGGGTCGTTGAGGGACGACACGAGCTCGGTGAGCGGCCCGAGCGCGGCCCGGTGAGCCTCGACGAGGTCCGCGCCCGCGGCCCCCGACCGCTTCGCGAGGATGAGGAGGCGCAGGGTCGCGCGTTGATCTTCGGGCCGGAGGGTCGTGAAGCCGGGGCGCTGGAACAGCTCCCGGTAGGCGCGGAACGACGCGTCGTGGTCCCCCGACCGGGAGACGGCGACGATGGCCTTCACCGCGGCGACGAGCTCGTCTTTCGTCATGGCCGGAGGATACCGCAGGCGCGGCGGCGTTGCAGCGGCTATACTCGGGAAGTGGGGTCGGGTGACGATCTCGTGATGGGCCGCTCGTTGCCTGGCCGGGTGAGCGTCCTCGTGGCCGGGGCCGCGTGGGCGTGCGCGTGCATCGCGGGCGTCGCCTGCGGCGGCGACGACGCCGCGACCGAGCCCTCCGACGGCGGCGCGGCCGACGGCCCCGCGATCGTCGTCGACGCCTCGCTGCCCGACGCGAGCGCCGGCGACGGCGGCGCCGAGCCGAGCGACGCCTCCGACGGCGCCTCCGAGGCCGAGGCGGCGCCGCCCAAAGACGCGGGCCCGTATTGCACCACGCTGTCGCCGCAGCCCACGTTCTGCGACGACTTCGATCTCGTCGATCTCACCCCGAAATGGGACCAGAAGCTCGCGGTGAGCACGTCGACCATCGCCCGCGACGGCGCGATCGTCACGAGCGGCTCGATGTCGCTCCTCGCCAAGAGCACGGGCACGAACGTGGCGAGCCCGGTGACGGCGCTCGTCCGCAAGACGCTCGCCGGAGCGCCGACCCGCGTGCGCTTCGGCTTCGCCATGCGGCCCGAGGCCGCGGCGCCGCCGTCGGGCAACCTCGGGTACGCGACCCTCGAACTGTCTATCAATCACCTCCTCACGTTCTACCTGCGCGACGCCGCCGGCTCGCCGGCGCTCGTCGAGCAAGCGGCCGGCGGGATCGAGGTGCGGACCCCGCTCGCGCTGCCGCCGCGCGACGCCTGGACCCGGGTCGAGATCGACGCCGACATGACCGCGAAGAAGCTCACCGTCCGCTACGACGGGGCCAAGGTCGTCGACGCGATCGACCTCGCCGACGGCGTGCTCGATCCGACGGTGCGGCTCGGCGTGATGGGCAACGGGCCCTCCGATCCGTACGTCGCGCGCTTCGAGGACGTGGTGTTCGACCTCACGCCTTGAGCTCGGCCTCGGGACCGCGCGGCGCTACTTGGCGTACTTCACCGAGCAGCCGTAGGCCTTGGTCTCGGGGGTGGAGACCGGCTTGCCGGCGCGGAGCTCGTCGAGCGCGACGTCCACGTAGCGCACGAGCTTGCCGTCGGGGGCCGACTCGCCCTCGCCGTCGGGCGAGTTGTCGACCGCGCCGCGGTAGACGAGCCGGCCCTCGGCGTCGACGACGAAGAGGTGCGGCGTGTTCGTCGCGCCGTAGGCGCGGCCGACCTCGCCCGTCTCGTCGAGCAGGACGGGGTACGCCATGCCGAACTTCTTCTTGCCGGCCCAGGTGGCCTCGGCGCCATGCCCTTGCTTGCCGAGCGCGGCGGAGTTGACGGCGATCCAGACCACGCCGGACGCGGCGTGACGCTTCGCGGCGTCGACGAGGGAGCCCTTGGTGTGCGCGCGGTCGACGAAGGGGCACTCGGGGTTGAACCACTCGAGGACGACGATCTGGCCCTTGTGATTGGAGAGCCTGACCGGCTTCCCCGCTTCGTCGACGAGCGCGAAGTCGGGAGCGGGCTTGCCGATCTCGGCCCGCTGACCCGGCGCCGCCAGGCCCGTCTTGGGCGACGGCGCAGGCGCGGAGGACGGGGTCGTGGCGCCGCTCGCCGGCGGCGGCGCGGCCTCGCGACCGCAGCCGAGCGCGACGGCGACGGCGGCGACGGACAGCGACGTGACGGCGCGGTTCATGATGCACCTCCATCGCCGCGGCGCGACCGTGAGCGCGAGCGCGGCGCGGCCTTGAGCGAGGCGCGCAGCTCGCGCTCCTCCTCGCCGAGCGCGCGGATGGCGTCGAGCGAGGCCTCGCTGATCTTCTTGTGGAGGCGCGGGCTCGACGGTTGGTCGAGGAGGCCGCCGAAGTCGACGGGCGCGCCGAAGACCACCGTCACCGGATCGCCCTTGCCGTCGAAGTTGCCCCGGACCTGCCGCACGAGGTCGTTCGTGAGGCCGTTGACGAAGACCGGGATCACCGGGACCTTCGACTCGTGGATGATCCGGCCGACCCCGCTCTGAGCCGGCAGCAGCGTGTACGGGTCGTCGGTCTTGTTCCGCTGGCCCTCGGGGTGGAGCCCGAGGAACGTCCCCCCGCGGCGCACGATGCGGATGGTCTCGTCGAGGGTGGCGAGGTTGAGCACCGCGCGCTCGCGCTCCCGGAACACCGGCGGGTACATCGCGAAGAAGCTCATGGCCCCGTTCACGAAGAAGCCGAGGGTGGTGTCGTAGAAGAACTTGGAGCGCACCGGAAAGATCAGCCGGTGGCGGAGGCCTCGCTTGACGAGGTAGGCGGAGACCACGAAGAGGTCGAAGAAGCTCCGGTGGTTCGCGACGACGATGACGCTCTGCTCGCCGTCGAGCGGGGGCAGGCGCTCCTCGCCCCGGACCTCGCGGAGGTTCTTGACCCCGAGCTCCATCCAGTTGGCGCCGACCGCGCGCTGCATCGTCCGCAGGGTTCGGTCGAGGAGCCCCGGCTCGAAGCTCTTGCGGATGAAGCGGATCTGGAATCGCTCGACGGGCGTGAGCTGCTCGCGCCCGAGCTCGAGGATGTCGCGGTGCGGCTTTCCCGAAGCCATGGGCCCCTCTTAGCACTCCTTCGGCCGCTTTTCCCGCGCCAGCGTGCGGTGGGCCGGCGGGTCTCTCAACAAGCCCCGTGGCCGCGCCGGGGCGCGAAGATCTTGCCCGGGTTCAGGAGACCCTGCGGATCGAAGGCGCGCTTGACGTCCTCCTGGAGGGCGATGAGGTCGGCGCTCTGCTCCAGCGGCAAATATTCGATCTTGGTGATCCCGATGCCGTGCTCGCCGGTGAGGGTGCCCCCGAGCGCCACCGTCGTCTTCATGAGCGAGGCGATGGCGGCGTCGACGCGCGACCGCTCTCCGTCGTCGTCCCAGAGGAAGTTCACGTGGAGGTTGCCGTCGCCGGCGTGGCCGTACGTCAGGTGCCGGACGCCGAGCGCCTCGGCCGAGCGCGCCGTCTCGTCGAGGAGGTCGGCGATGCGCGTCCGGGGGACGACCACGTCCTCCGAGAGCTTGTATTTTGCAAGCTTCTTGGTGGCCGGCGAGAGGCTCCGGCGCGCCTCCCACAGCCGGTCGCGCTGGGCCGCGTCTTGCGCCACCTGGACCTCGATCGAGCCAGGGGCGGCGGCGAGGATCCCGCCGGCCCGCTCGAGCGCGGCCTCGACCTCCCGCGTCTCGCCGTCGAGCTCCACCAGGAGGAGCGCCCCGGCGCGGGGGTCGACGGCCGCGCCCTGCCGGCGCACCGCCTCGAGCGTCCACGCGTCCATCAGCTCCACGCACCGCGGGACGAGGCCCGACGTCACGAGCGCGGTGACCGCCGCCGCCGCGTCGCGGGCCGACGCGCACAGCCCGAGCAGCGTCGCCACCGCCTCCGGCTTGCGCACGAGCCGCAGCGTGACCTCGGAGAGGACGGCGAGCGTGCCCTCGCTGCCCACGAGGAGCGAGGTGACGTCGTAGCCGCTCACGCCCTTGACGGTGCGGCGGCCGGTGCGCACGACGCGGCCGCCCATGAGGCAGGCCTCGGTGCCGAGCACCCAGCGCTGCGTCGAGCCGTACTTGAAGGCCCGCGGGCCGCCGGCGTTCTCGGCGACGTTGCCGCCGATCATGCACGTCTTCCACGAGTTGGGATCGGGCGGGTAGAAGAGCCCCTCGGCCTCGCACGCCGCGTGGAGGGCGCCCGTCACGACGCCGGGCTCGACGACGCACACGAGCTCGGCGCGGTCGATCTCCTTGATGCGCCCCATCGTGCTCGTGTCGAGGACGATGCCGCCGGCGGCGGGGACCGCGCCGCCGCTCCTTCCGGTGCCTCCGGCGCGGGGCGTCACCGGCACGCCGCGCTCGGACGCGATCGCGAGGACGCGCGCCACGTCGCTCGCGTCGACCGCGTGGACGACGACGTCGGGGGTGACGCCGAACGCCTCGCTCTCGTCGCGAGCGCAGGTGGTGCGCGCGGCCTCGGAGGTGTCGACCTTCGACGAGCCGAGCGCGCGCTCGAGATCGGCGAGCGCCGCGTCGACGGCGGACGCCGAGGGCCTCTCGACCTCGGGGGCGCGGATGAGCACGCTCGAAAGCTACCACTTTGCCGGCGCGAGCGCCCCGGGTACGGTAGGGCGGGTGATGACCTCGCCGACCACCGCGCGCCGCGCCGGGCCCACGATCTTCGGCCTCTTGGTCGCGGCGGCCCTCGCCGGCGCGCCGGGCGCCGCCCAGGCGCGAGACCTCCTCGTGGCCCCGGGCTCCAAGGGCCAGCTCGCGTTCGATCAGATCTCCGGGTTCCGCGCCACCCTCCTCGACGGGTTCGGATACTCGGGCCTCCTCGGCGGCCGCTACGATCGGCAGTCGGTCGACGTTCGCGACGGCAAGCGGGTCGTGAGCTCGCTCTCGCTGTGGATCGCGCCCTCCGCCGACTACTTCGTCATCGATCACCTCTCGCTCGGCGGCCTCGTGGAGGTCACGCGCACGAGCTCCTCGGTCGAGTTCCCCATCAACCCCAACACCACCCAGACCGTCGATCTGCCGACGACGCTGTCGTTCACCATCTTGCCGCGCGTGGGCTACATGCTCTCGCCGTCGAATCGCTTCGCGATCTGGCCGCGGATCGGCGCGGGCTATTTCACCAAGCAAGAGGTGGACTCGTCCAACAACCCGGCCGCCTCCACCCGCGCGGCGTTCTCCGGCGTGATCGTCGATCTCGACGTGGGCCTCCTCTACCGGCCGACGGAGGAGTTCTTCCTCCGCGCGGCCCCGGAGATCGCCTTCAGCGTCGCCGGCTCGCGCTCCTCCGAGACCAACGGGGTGAAGACGTCGGTCGACGCGAGCTTCTTCCAGGCCGGCCTGTCCGCGGGCATCGGCGTCCTCATCGACTGAGCTCGGCCGGAGGCGCGAGCCCGACCGCCCGCGCGACGGCCCGGCCCGAAACGGGCCGAGGGCCCTGGAAGGGCTCGCGCTCGGGCCGGGTTTTCGCTGTAATGGCGCGGTGAGCGACTTCGCACGCTTCAAGGGCACCTCGACCTACCTCACCAACGACTCGCTCGAGGCGGCCGTGAGCTGCGCCCTCGCCCTCGAGCGGCCGCTCCTCGTCAAGGGCGAGCCGGGCACCGGCAAGACGCTCCTCGCCCAGGCCATCGCCGACACGCTCGGCTGCGACATGATCCACTGGCCGGTCAAGTCGACGACCCGGGCCCAGGACGGGCTCTACGTCTACGACACCGTCCAAAGGTTGTATGATGCACGCTTTGGCGACGGCGACGTCAAGGACATCCGGCGGTACATCAAGCACGGGCCCCTGGGGCGCGCCTTCGCCGCCGAGCGCCGGCTCGTCTTGCTCATCGACGAGGTCGACAAGGCCGACCTCGAGTTCCCGAACGACCTCCTCCACGAGCTCGACCGGATGCGCTTCGTCGTCGGCGAGACGGGGGACGAGATCGTCGCGCGCGAGCGCCCCGTCGTGGTCATCACGTCCAACAACGAGAAGGAGCTGCCCGACGCGTTCCTGCGGCGCTGCGTGTTCCACTTCATCGACTTCCCCGAGCCGGAGCTCATGAAGCGCATCGTGCGGGTGCACCACCCGACCGTCGACGCCGAGCTCGTCGACCAGGCGGTGGTGGCGTTCTACGAGCTCCGCGCGCTCCCGCGGCTGCGCAAGCGCCCCTCCACGAGCGAGCTCGTCGACTGGATCGCGGTCCTCAAGCGGGCCGGCGTCGGCGGCCAGCGCTTCGTGCGCGAGCTCCCCTTCCTCGGCGTCCTCCTCAAGAAGGAGCAGGACATCGAGCTCTTCGGGCAGGCGAAGAAGAGCGGCGCCTGGAAGGCGTGAAGAGAAGGAGCGCCGGCTCGGAGCAGGCGATGAGGCGCCCCCGTGGGCGAAACGAAGCTATCCGCGGGCGCCCGCGCGACCTCACGGCCGGACATCCTTGAAGAGATAGACTGCACCCGCGTTCGGCAGGGAGTGGTCGGTCTGGTCTCCGTCGACCCCGAGCGCCGCGCAGTCCTCTCCGGGCGCCCCGACCGCGAGCGTGCGACCGTCCCCCGAGATCGCGAGACCAAGGCCGAAGGCGGCGCCGCGATGGTGGACGCGAGGCCTCAGAAACGCCTTGAACGAGCGCCCTTCGTCGGCGAACGCGTAGACGAGACCGTTGCTCGCGCCTTCTGTCGGCGCGCACAAGCTGCCCGCAGTCCCCACCGCGGTGGTGGGCTCGACGGGCATTCCAACCACGAGCTGGCTCCCGTCGCTGGAGACGGCCAACGACCCGCCGAAGTCCCGGGATACCGGTGACGGGGTGCCGAGGCGGTGGCTCTCGGTCCAGTGCCCGTCGGCTTCTCGGAAGACGTGGACGGCATCCTCCCGCGATGCATTGACCGCGATGACGCGACCGTCGGCCGAAATCGCGAGGACGTCACCGAACTCGCCCCCGTCGATGGGCGAGGTCGATCGGAGCTCCTGGAGCGTCCGCCAGTCTCCGTCCACCAACCGGTACACCCACGCCTGCCCAGGCCCCGCCGACGTCACGCTCCCCGAACGTCCCGTCGCGGTAGGCACGCGACCCAAGTTCCCGACTACGAGCGTCTTCCCGTCCGACGACAGGGCGACCGCAGCTCCGTAGTGTGCCCCGCACGTGCACGCCCCGAAGTCCGGCGGCAGCACCTCGGTCGCCATCCAGGCTCCATTCGAGCTGTCGAGGTCGAACACACGCAACGAGCCGAACCCACGGCTCGTTCGGATGCTCCCCTCCATGATGCCCACCGCGATACGCGCGCCGTCTCCAGAGAGAGCGAGCGACACGCCGAGGCGGCGCCACGGCGGATCGTCCTTGGCCCGCGTGAGACGGGTTGACTGCTTCCAAGCCGACGCCTCGCGCTCGAAGACGAACACGCTTCCCTCGGAGGGGGACGGCTGCATGGGCGCTGCAGAGTCGTCGTACGGCGCAGTGACCACCAAACGCCGGCCGTTGCTGGAGAGCGCGAGCGAGGAGCCGAACGACACCGCCGAGCTCGGAGGGCTCGGCCGGAGCGTCGTGTCATGTCGCCAGCCCGCCCCTTCGTGCTGGTATACGAACACCGCGCCCGCGGAGGACTCTTCAGTACCGCGATCGAACGCCGCGACTGCCAACGTTGCGCCGTCAGCCGACATCGCGACCGTCGTGCCAAACTCGGGCGGTACCTCTCGCACAGGTGGCTTGACATAGGAAGTCTCGGTCCAGGTCGTCGTTGGCGCCGCGCAGTTCCGCTCGTCATCGCTCCTACAAGCTGAGATGATGGTCGCAGTCGCGAGAGCAACGATGCGCAGACGACCGGATCTCATCGCGGCACCCGCTCGTGATGCACCCACGGGTCGGACTCGACTCGAAGGCCCACGGAACGCACCCGGACGGAGGTCGACATGAGCTGGACCTGCCATGGGTTCGCGGTGGAGAGGGTGTAGACGAGATCAACGATGAGATCGCCCTCGGACTGCCGATAGCGAAACCATGGCGGGACGAGATATGCGCCGAAGCCAACCCCTGGGAAGTCTCCGAATGGAGTGTCGGAGCCTGTCGAGGAGGTTCCCCCCCCCGGACGCTCAGGTTACCTCCACGCAACAGGGTGCGCCAGTGGGCCGGCTCAGCCTTGCGTGCCGCTTCGACGTCGCGGCTGGGAGTCTTTGGTGCGAGCCGTTCGGGTTCGCGTGGGCGTTCGGGGCTGGCGTGGCGGTGGAGGCGCCGGCGCGCGCTGAGACTCCGAGCGCCGATCAGAAGCGCAGGAGCGCGTCCGTCTTCACCGTGCCCGGGGGGATCGAGCCCGAGTCCGGCGAGCGAGGCGTGATCAGGACGATCGTCGTCACGACGCCGCCGGCGACGATCGCGCCCACCCCCGTCCAGAACCACCACCGGCCGAACACCGACGAGCGCTGCGCGAGCGGAACGTCGACTCGGCGCTCCTCGCCGGTCTCGACGAGGGCCGTCGTCTCCGCGGTCTCGTAGCCGTCGCGCTGCACCACCACCCGGTGGGCGCCCGCGTTCACCGACACGTCGGCGGGGGCCACGCCGATGGGGCGCCCGTCGACCGACACGAGCGCCCCCGCGACCGGCGACGAGACGCGGAGCCTCCCTCCCACCGCCTTGGACGCGAGGGTCACGTCGACGCGGGCGATGCCGCCTCCGGGCACGTCGATGGTGCGCGCCTCGGGAAAGTATCCTTCTCGAGATATCGAGATCTCCTTCTTCCCCGCGAGCATGCGGAAGCGGTCGCCCGCCTTGAGCTTGCCGAGGACGCGCTCGCCCTTGGCGTCCTTGACCCGGAGCTCGCCGCCGTCGACGTTGCAGACGATCTCGAGGGTCCCGATGCGGCGGCGGAGGTCGTCGATGAGCTTCTCGAGCCCGTCGACCTTGGCGCGGAGCTCGGGGGTCGCCTTCTGGGCGAACTCCTCGAACGCGTCGAGCGCCTCGGGATAGTTCTCGAGCGCCTGGAGGGCGCGCCCCTTGTTGTAGAGGAGCGCCGGATCGCGGGTGAGGCCGTAGGCCTCGGAGTAGTAGCCGAGGGCGCGCGCCGGCTCGAGGTGATCCATCGCCTCGTTGCCGAGCTTGCGCAGCTCGGCAGCGCGCGCGGCGTCGGCGCCAAGATCGGCGGGGCTCTGGGCCCAGGCCGCGCCCGACAGCGGCGCCGAGGCGAGCGTGGCGGCGAGGACGATCGCGAGCGGACGCCGCAGGCGGAGCATGCGCCGCATCATAACAGGGCGCGGCTACTCGAGGTACTTCGGGAGCTCCGTCGGCGCCTTGCCGCTCGCCGGGGCCGCGGGGCGCGCCGAGCCGCTCGCGCGCGGTGACGTCGTGACGCCCGGCCGGGCCGTCGACGCCGCGGCGGAGGGGCGCGCGGGCGGCGGTGGGGCGACGGCGGTGACGGTCGAAGAGGCCGCCGCGCTCGCCGCGCTCGCCGCGCTCGCCGTGCTCGCCGTGCTGATGTCGAGCGACGGCGGCGTCGGGTCGTCGATGACGGGGGCGATGGCGGTCGCCGGGGTTCGCGGCGGACGCATCGCGACCTGCGACACCACCGCCGCGCCGCCGACGAACGCGAGCGCGGCGGCGACCGCGACCGCAGCGACCGCGGGCCACCGCCGTCGCGCGGGGCCGACGGGCGGCTCGGACATCACCACCGTCACCGGCTCGGTGCTGGGCATCGACTGCGCCGACACCGCCCCCACCCGCATCGGCTCCGCGGGTGTCACGACGACGCGAGGCCCCGTGCCCGAGTCTCCGCGCGCGGTCACGGGAGGGGGAGCGGTCATCCGGAGCTGCGGCAGCTCCTGCATCGTCCCGAAGGGGTACAGGCGCTCGGCCAGCTCCACGACGCTCTGGATGCGATCCTCGCGCTTCTTGACGAGCGCGGACATGACGACGTCGGCGAGGCCCCCGCGCAACACCGGCCGGAGCTCGCCGAGGTGCGCCGGCTCGTCGGCGACGACGGCCGCCGCCATCGCCGGAAACGACCGCTCGGGGAACGGCAGGCGCCCCGAGAGCGCCTCGTAGAGGATGACGCCGAGCGCCCACACGTCCGACCGCGGATCGAGGGGCTGGTTGCGCAT
>JAEUKG010001221.1 GCA_016794325.1 Myxococcales bacterium
GGGACGGCGCGGCGTGGCACCGTATCCACACAGGGATAACCGGCGCCCTGCGCGCGGC
Source organism: Myxococcales bacterium (assembly GCA_016794325.1). Classification (GTDB taxonomy): domain Bacteria; phylum Myxococcota_A; class Polyangia; order Polyangiales; family Polyangiaceae; genus SXNL01. Next base: position 59 of record JAEUKG010001221.1, read on the forward strand.
CTGGGCGCGCGACGCCGACGACGTGTGGATCGTCGGCGACGGCTGCACGCTCCTCCGCGCCGACCGCAAGAAGGTGACGCCGATGACCGTCGACGGGTGCCGCGGCGCGTCGCTCCGCGGGATCTCGGGCACGAGCGGCTCCGACGTGTGGGTGGTCGGCGGCGGCTTCGTCGCGCACTACGACGGCGCCCGGTGGACGAGCCCGCCGGCGCCGGCCGCGGGCGAGCTCCTCGCCGTCCACGCGTCCTCCGAGAAGGACGTGTGGGTGACCGGCGTCGACGTGATCCTCCGCTGGGACGGGGGCGAGCTCGTCTCCACCAAGCTCCCCGACGGCGTGAAGGGCTACGTGTCGAGCGTGTGGGCGAGCGGACCGAAGGACGCGTGGGCGGCCGGCCCCGCGGTCCTCCGCTGGAACGGCGAGCGGTGGGCCGTCGTCGACAAGCGCACGGGCTTCGGGCGCGTGTGGGGCAGCGGCCCGTCTTCGGTGGTCGTCGCCGGCGGCCTGCGCGCGCTCCACTACGACGGCGGCGCCGTGCGCGAGGTCCCGATCCCGCTCCACAACGTCGCCGCGCTCTCGGGCTCTGGCCCCCGCGACGTCTGGGCTGCGTTCGCCTCCGGCGTCGCGCGCTGGGACGGGGAAGCCTGGCGCGAGGCCTCCACGAACGTGGCCCAGGGAAGCTTCCTGCACGGCGTCCACGGCACGAGCAGCGCCGACGTCTGGGCGGTCGGCGACGGGATCGTGTTGCACCGCGATCGCGACGGCGTGTGGACGAGGGCGCCGTGCGGCGCCCCCGCCGACAAGTGCGGCGGCGTCTCCGTGTTCGCGACGAGCCAGGGCGACGCGTGGGCGGTGGGATACCAGGGCGCCGCCCTCCACTGGGACGGCGCGCGGTGGGATCCCGTCGCGACCGGCACGACGAAGCGCCTCATGGCGGTTTGGGCGAGCGGGCCCGACGACGTCTGGGTCGTCGGCGACGACGGCGTCGTGCTCCGCGGAGGCAAGGGCGGGCTCGCGGTCGTCGAGAACCTCCCGGCGCTGCGGCTCGCCGGCGTCTGGGGCACGGGCCCGCGCGACGTCTGGATCGTCGGCAGCGCCGTCTTCCACTGGGACGGCGAGCGGTACCAGCCGGTGCCGACGGCCTCCCACGAGAAGGGCGCGAGCGCCGTCTGGGGCCGCGGTGGCGAGGTGTGGATCGGCGGCGTCGAGGCCGTCGGCGGCGCCGGCCTCACGAGCGTGCAGCGGTGGAACGGCACGCGCTTCCAGAACGTCGGCCCCGCGTTCCCGACGCGCGCGCTCCACGGCGCGGGCGACGAGCTCTGGGCGGTCGGCGGCGCCGCGGGCCTCGGCGGCGTCGGCGCGGTGCGCGTGCTCGGGAAGAGCGGCGACTGGACCGAGCTCGAGGGCCTCGTGAAGATGCGCACCGGCGGCGTCTGGAGCGACGGGAGGTCGACGTGGATCGTCGGCGACGGCGTCGGCATCCTGCGCCGCGATCCTTGAGACGCCTCACTGCTTGAAGACGAGCATGTTCATCCGCGTGCCCAACGGGAGGCGGACGTCGCACGTGGTCGCCGACTCGGGGCAGCCCACGTAGTCGTCGAAGATCCACACCGTCCATCGACCGAGCCCCGGGTCGTAGCGCGGGCCGACGAACATCTCGTACGGCGACGTCAGGTTCTGCGGCGACATGAACACCACCGCGCTCGGATCGCCGTTCAGCATCGGATGGTCGATGACGACGGTGCCGCTGCACGCCCAGTGCTTGGAGACCTGGTTCGTC
>JAEUKG010000782.1 GCA_016794325.1 Myxococcales bacterium
GGTGAGGAGGCGCCGAGCGCGGAGCCGCCGGCGCCGTCCCTCGTCGTCGCGGCGAGCGCGCCCGCCTCCGCGCCGGCGTGCCCGGAGGGGATGGTGCTCGTCGAGGGCAGCTACTGCCCCGAGGTCGAGCACAAGTGCCAGAAGTGGCTGGATCCGCCGGGGAAATACGAGCACTTTCGCTGCGCGGTGTACGAGAAGCCGGCCACGTGCAAGTCGGCCCGGGTCACGTTGCGCTACTGCATCGACAAGACCGAGCTCGTCGAGGAGGGCCCCCTCCCCCGCAACCACACGTCGTTCCACGACGTCGCCCGCGTCTGCGCGTCGCGCGGGCGCCGCCCGTGCCGCGAGAGCGAGTGGCAGTTCGCCTGCGAGGGCGAGGAGATGCGCCCCTACCCCTACGGCTGGGAGCGCGACGCGACCGCGTGCAACGTCGACATCGCGAGCGGGCTCGGCAAGACGGGGCGCCTCGTCGACCACCGCGCGGCCCCGGGCGCCTTCGAGCGCTGCGCGAGCCCGTTCGGCGTGATGGACATGGCGGGCAACCTCGAGGAGTGGGTCGCGGCCGACGGCGCCGGCAAGATGGGCTGGCACCAGGTGCTGAAGGGCTCGTGGTGGATCCCGTCGCGGCACGCGTGCCGGAGCTTCCAGGTCGGCCACGGCCCTGAATACGGCGGCGGCGAGACCGGCGGCCGCTGCTGCAAAGACGCGGACTAACGAGGTTTTTCGGCGGAGGTCGGCCCCTCGGGGGCCGCTCCGGCGTCCGCGCCCAGCGAGGTCACGTCCGGCGGCGCCGAGGGCGTCGGCGGCGGGGCCGGCGGGACCGACGCGGCGCCCCGGTGGCTGAGCGCGCCGAGGCCGAAGGCGACGCCGAGGACGGCGACGAGCGCGGCCGCCGCGAGCGGGCGCGCCACCCCTCGGCGGGGGGCGACCGCGTCTACGCCCGGCGGCGGCGCGACCACGATCGACAGCGGCGTGGCGACGTCGAGCGATCCGACGCGCGGAGGCGGCGGCGACGACGACACGCGGTCGTCGTCGAGCTCGTCGTGCACGCCGAAGGTCACGCGCGACGCAGGCGCCGGGGGAGCGGCGACGGCCGGGAGCGCGGGCGGCGGCGCGGAGGCCACGGGGGCGGGGTGCGCGGGGACGGGGGCGCTCGATCCGAGCGCCGACGCAGCGGACGCCAGGGCCGCGCCGAGCTCCCGCGCGCTCGCGTAGCGCGCCGCCTTCTTCGCCGACAGCGACCGATCGACGACGGCGGCGACCGCCGGGTGCAGGGCGGGCATCACCGAGAGGACGGGGCGGGCCGGCTTGGACGCCGCCGCGAGCAGGCGCGCCTCGAGCGTCGGGCCGCCGTGCACCGGCTCGCCGGTGAGGAGGTAGAAGAGGATCGCCCCGAGCGCCCAGAGATCGCTCTGGTGATCGACCGCGTCGCGGACGCCGAGCGCCTGCTCGGGCGACATGAACGAGGGGCTGCCGAGCACGTTGCCGACCATGCTCCCCTTGGCGGCGCGCCCCTCGCCGAGGGACCGCGCGATGCCGAAGTCGAGGATCTTGAGCTCGCCGCGATCGGTGACGAAGACGTTCGTGGGCTTGAGGTCGCGGTGCACGACGCCCGCGTCGTGCACGTGGGCGAGGATCTCGGCGATGCGCTCGCCGACCGCGAGCGCTTCGCCCACCGGCAGGCGCCCGCCGCGCGCGGCGTGGAGCTCCTCGAGGGTCTGCCCGTAGAGGCGCTCGAGGACGAGGAACGGGCACGCGTCGAGGGTGAGCCCGTCGCCGAAAACGCGAACGATTCCGGGATGTTTCACCGCGTTGGTGAGGTACGCCTCGCGGACGAAGCGCTCGCACATCCCCGCGTCCCCGGTGAGGGCGCGGCGCAGGACCTTGAGCGCCACCGGCGCGCCGCCGGGATCGGTCGCGGCGTAGACGGTGGCCATCGAGCCCCGCCCGAGCACCGCGTCGATGCGCCACCCCGCGCCGACGATCGAGCCGATCCGTTCGTCCATGGAACGAGCCACGGTAGCACGCTCCCCTTCCCTTCGCATCGGGCCCGCCGCGACATTCGCCGCGATCGAAGCGCCGGCGCGTCCGTGCGCAGCGAGTCCGTCGGGCCGTCGGATCGTCAGGCGCCGTAGGTCGCGACGATGGCGCGGGCGCGGGCGACGAACGCGGCTTGGTGGTAGCGCTCGAAGTCTTGCCACGTGCACAGCGATCGGGTGTCGGTGACGCGGTCCACGAAGAGCGTCCCCAGCAGGTGATCGACCTCGTGCTGGTAGGTGCCGGCCGAGAGCCCCGCGGCCACGAAGTCGAGGTCGCGGCCCTCGCGGTCCCACGCCCGCACCCGCACCCGGGCCGCGCGCGGGACCTCGCCGCGGAGGTTCGGCACGCTCAGGCAGCCCTCGTAGTTGAGGAACGTCTCGACCCCCGGCAGCGGCTCGACCACCGGGTTCACGAGGATGGTGAGGGGAATGTTGGGCTTGTACGGATAGCGTGGGTTGTCCTTGACGTGGACGGCGCAGATCCGCACCGGCTCGTGGATCTGGTTGGCGGCGAGGCCGGCGCCGTTCGCGTCGTGCATCGTCTCGACGAGATCGTCGATGAAGGACTGCCAGGTGGGGCTGAGGAGCTCGTCGCGCCCGAGGTCGCGTGCGACCTGGCGCAGGACCGGGTGGCCGATGGTGGCGATCTTCCGGATGGCCATGGCTCGACGATACCACGCGCGGGGTTCGTCACAGCCAGCGCTTGTGCCGGAACCACACGAGGATCCCGAGGGTCACCGCCGCCATCAGGCCGAGCGCCCAGAGGTAGCCGAAGCGCCACTTGAGCTCGGGCATCACGTCGAAGTTCATCCCGTAGACGCCGGCGATGAAGGTGAGCGGGAGCATCACCGTCGAGATGAGGGTGAGCGCCTTCATCACCTCGTTCATCCGGTTCGACTGCACCGACAGGTACGACTCGAGGACGCTCGAGAGGAGCTCGCGGTACGACTCGGCGAGGCTCGTGACCCGCGAGAAGTGATCGTAGACGTCGCGGAAGAACGGCACCGTCTCCGCCGGGACGTGCCGGAACTCGCCGCGCGACAGGCGGAGGAAGATCTCGCGCTGGTAGAGCGCGACGCGGCGCAGCGCGAGGAGATCCCGCTTCATCCGGAAGATGCGGGTGAGCACCGGCTTGCCGGCCGGCGTCCCCGCCTTCTCGATCACCTCGCGCTCGAGCTTCTCGATGATGACGTCGTAGTCGTCGATGATCGGGAGGAACGTCTCGACGAGCGCGTCGAGGAGCGCGTGGGCGATCCACGCCGGCCCGCGCTCGAAGTCGGTGCCGTGGAGCTTGCTCTGGCGCAGGACGCGGCCGGTGAGCGCGTCGTCGGAGGTGTGGCTGATGACGAAGCCCGCGCCGACGATCACGTCGAGCTCGGTCGTCTCGAGGCGGGTCGTGCCCGGGGCCGCCTCGCGGACCCCGTGGGCGAGCAGCTGCAGGTACCCTGGGAACTCCTCGACCTTCGGGAGCTCGCGGTTGTTCCACAGATCCTCGACGGTGAGCGGGTGGAGGCCGAAGTGCTCCACCAGGAGCTCGCCCACGTCGGGGCGATCGTGCTCGAGGATCACCCACACGAGGTGGCCTTCTCCGCGCGCGGCGCGCACGTCGTCGCACGAGGTCGTCTCGACCAGCTCG
>JAEUKG010001268.1 GCA_016794325.1 Myxococcales bacterium
CTGCGTCGAGCAAGACACCAAGCTCCAGGCGACCCTCGACGGCGCGCGCAAATCGGCCAACGCCATGCTCGCCGTGCGCAACGACGCGTGCGGCACGTCGGTCTACGTGAGCGGCGACCCGGCCTCGGCGTCGACGGCGTCCCTGTGGCGCGTCGGCAGCGTGACCAAGACCTACGTCGCCGCGACGATCCTCACGCTCGTGCGCGACGGCAAGCTGTCGCTCGAGGACCCGCTCGCCAAGTGGGTGACGGGCGTGCCCAAGACCGACGGCGTCACCGTGCGGATGCTGCTCAACCACACGAGCGGCATCTTCAACTACACCGAGGTCCCCGCCTTCTTCGCCGACCCGAAGAAGAAGTGGACGCCGCGCGAGATCGTCGACCTCGCGACCGCCAACGACCCCTACTTCGCGCCCGGGAAATCCTGGCAATACTCCAACACCAACTACGTGCTCCTCGGGATGATCGCGGAGAAGGCGGGCGGCGCGAAGGTCTCGGCGCTCGTCCGCGCGCGCGCCCTCGAGCCCGCGGGCCTCACCCACACGTTCCTCGACGGCGAGGAGCCGCTCGTCGGGAGCCTCGCGACCGGCTTCTCCAAGACCGGCAAAGACGTGACCCAGCTCAGCGACATGTCCGGCCCCTGGACCGCGGGCGCGATGGCCGCGAGCGGCGCCGATCTCTGCGACTGGGTCGCGCAGCTCTTCGGCGAGCGCAAGGTCCTCGGGGAGGCGGAGCTCAAGCTGATGATCGACGACTCGATCAAGCTCGGCTTCACCCAGCAGCGCTACGGCCTCGGGGTGATGATCTCGAACGGCGGCGCCGCCGGGACGGGATACGGCCACGGCGGCGACATCAGCGGCTTCCACACCGACGCCGCGTGGTACCCGGACAAGCGCACGGCGGTGTGCGCGGTGGTCAACCAAGACGGCGCCGACCCAGGCGCGATCACCTCGGCGGCAATCAAGGCGCTGTTCTGAACGCAGCGCGCAAGCCGTTCGCTTGCGCGCGCCTCCGCGGCTTGCTACTCGAACGTCGTGGGCAGAGGGGGGATCGGAGGCGCCGTCCGCGGCACGCTCGTCGCGACGCTCGTCGGCGCCGCAGCGATGGCGGGGTGTCGTGACCCCCACGTCGAAGGCAACGGCGAGGCCCGCGAGCTCTGGTTCGACCTCGAGCCTCCGCACGGGGCGCAGACCGCGTCGGTGAGCTGCCCGATCGCGGTGGCGGTGCGCCGACGCGTGTACGAGCGGGACATCCCTCACCACCTCCTCGACGACCGCTCGAAGGAGGTGGAGCCCCCGCTCGGCCGCGTCACCTGCGAGGGCGATCCCTGCCCGCTGCGCGACCTGGGCAGCCGCCCGACGAACGTCGTCGAGCTCCAGCCGACGTCGCCGGGGACGATCCGCCTGACGGTGTCGGTGACCGTCGACGACGAGCCCATCGAGGACACGCTCGTCCTCCGCGTGTTGCCCAACGCCACCCGCACCTGCGCGCCGCCGCGCTGAAAAACGCCCGTCAGGACGTGCACTTGGCCTGGGCGTTGCAGACCGCGCCGATGGCGCATTTCTGGCCCGAGCACGTGCAACGCCCGGCGTCGCAGGCGCCGCCGTTCGTGCAGTCCTCGTCGGCGTCGCAGCGACACTCGCTGCTCTGGCAGACGAACCCCGCGGCGCACGCCTGATCGCACCCGCCGCAGTGGGCGGGATCCGTGCTCGTCCGCACCTCGCAGCCGTCGTCGGATTTGGCGTTGCAGTCGGCGCGCCCCGCCGCGCACGCGTCGGCGCCGCCGTCGGACGCGCGCGAGACCTCGGTGATCCCGAGCACGTCGTTGCACGCGACGAACGGGAACGCGGCGAAGAGGAGGGAGGCGAGCGCGCGCTTCAGAATGCGACACCTCCCGCGCGCACCCGGGAAGCGACCCCGGCCGACGGCTCGCCCGCTCGCGACGTGAGCCAGAGCACGGCCGCGGTGGCGAGGGCGACGACCCCGACCCCGACGGCCGCGGTCGCGACGTTGCCGTTCTTGCGCGCGATCGCCGCCTCGTCGACGCCGTAGGCGTCGCACCGGCGCTGGGCGTCGCAGTGGTTCTGGAGCGCGTCGTTCCACATCGAGCGGGCGCTCGCGCCGAAGCCGATCCCCACCGCGACTCCGACCACGCCGACGCCCGCGAGACCGATGGCGACGATGCGTTGGGTTCGCGCGCCGAACCGGTCGTCCGGCGCCTCGCGCGCGGGTGAAAACGGCAGGCGGTCCGCGGGCCCGCCGGTGAGCGCCGGGAGGCGCACGGTCACGACGCCGCCCTCCTCGGGCACGGTCACGCTCGTCCGGAACTTGAGCTCGCCCCCGACCCACGCCTCGACCGAGTGCCTACCTGAATCGACAGGGATAGGAGTCCCCAGCGCCCCCTCCGGGACCGGCACGTTGTCGCGCCTCACCTCGGCCCCCGCGGGCAAGGTCGCGCTCGTGAGCACCACCACCTTGGCGAGGCGCGGTTCCACCTGGTCGGCCCGCTCCCGCGCGAGCTTGTCACGCTCGGCGTCGTTGCGCTGCCGGGCGAGCACGCCCGCCTCCCGGTAGGCCGTCCACGCCGAGGCCCAGAGGCGCCGCCGCTCGTGGCAATCACCGAGCGCGAGCGCGGTCGCCGCCGCGGGCTCGAGCCTCTGGCTCGCGGCGAGCTTCGGGCACGCGTCGGCGGCGCGCCCTTCGGCGAGGAGCCGGCGCCCCTCCTCGAGGAGCTGCTCGGCCTGCGACTTGTCGGTCGCGCCAACCGCGCTCGGCCACGCCAGCGCCGTCGCGACCACGACCGAGGCGATGCCGAACGACCCGCGCGCCATCGGCCCATCGTACCCCGCGAGCCCCTGCGCGCGGGCTCCGATGCACGAAAAAAAGCGCGGGTGACCACCATGGCCACCCGCGCTCGACTGCGCTTCGCTACGCGTCGTCGTCTTATTCGCCCTGCTCGGCCGCCCGAGCCCGGGCGCCGCGGTGGATGCCGCCGCCGCCGGTCACGAGCGCGATCACCAGGCCCTGCAGGCCGAGGAAGAACGCCCCGCCGATCGTCACGTCCTCGAGGACCATCGAGAGCCCGAGATCCGCGAAGCCGTACAGCACGCCGGCCACGCCGATCGCGGTGAGGGCGACCGTCCGGGTCGCTCGGGTGAACTTCATCGCTCCGAAGCCCGCGCCGGCGAACGAGAGCGCGGTGGTGAGGTACCAGGCGTAGCCGCCGATGCCCGGGATGTGGACCTTCAGGAAGATCACGTCGAACACGAGGGCGACGACCACCGCCGCGATCGCGAGGCCGAAGGCGACGGCCGGCGGCAGGCCGGTGGGCGCGCCCTTGAGCGCGTTCGTCATCCCGCCCATGCCGGGGATCGAGGGGACGCTGAGGCCTCCCGCGTGAGCCGCGAGCCCGCCGCCGAGGTTGCCCCACGGCGACGCCGACTGCTGCTGCTGCTGCTGCTGCATCTGCTGCTGCTGCATCATCTGCTGCTGCGCCATCTGCTGGTTGATCATCGCTTGCTGGGGGTGAACGTACGGGGCTTGGGGCTGGCCGTAGGTCTGTGGAGCCTGGGAGTGCGGCGCCGGGGCGTAGCTCGGCGACGGCTGCGCCGCGTAGCCGGGGTGCTGAGGTTGGGCGTGCGGCGCGACCGGCGGGTACGACGCGGGCCTGCCCGCGGGGGCAGCGTAGGGCTGCGGAGCAGCCTGGGGAGCGCGCGGGTAGCCAAAGCGGGGGTCACCAGATCCTTGCATGATGCATTCATCCTTTCGTGCGAAGCGCGCCGCCCGTCGTGGCGGCGATGGGGTTCATTGCAGCGCACGTGCCACCGCCGGCGCGCCAAATTCATCAATCATTACGAGGACCCACGACGAGACCGGCAACGGCTGCCGGCAAGCGCTTGCCGACCTCGGCAAGCCCACCGCGCCGCCGCTTCGGCGAAGCGCGCGGGCGGGTGACGCGGGCGGCGGCGGGCGTGCGGGACCTGTCGGGGCGCGCCGTCAGGAGGTGCACGACGTTCGGGCGCGAACGCCGACGAAGCGCGCGGAGCGCCGCGAAACGCGGGCCCGAGCGCCGTTGGCAGAGCCCTTGCTGAAGGGGGCGATCATGCGCCAACTCCGCACTCCCCTCGCCGCCGCCGGCGCCCTCCTCCTCGCGGCCTGCGCCGCCGATCCGGACGCGCCGCCGCCACCGGCGACGTCGAGCCCGCCGCCGCCGGTGACGTCGAGCCCCGCGAACCCCGGGACGCCGCCGCCGACCAACCCGAAGCCGGCCGCGAAGCCGTCGTTCCCGCAGGCGAAGTCGCAAGGCGGCGCCGTCATCAAGAACCCGAAGATCCGCCCCATCTTCTTCGGCGCCGACGAGCTCAAGAGCGACGTCGACGCCTTCGTGAAGAAGCTCGAGACCGCGAGCTACTGGCGCGACACCGCGACCGAATACGGCGTCGGCGCGGTCACGGCCCTGCCGGCGGTGTCGTTCGACGAGGTCCCACCGGCCGCGCTCACGAACGAAGAGGTGAAGCGCTGGCTCGAGAAGAAGCTCGAGGCGGGCGCGGCGGGGCCGCTCGGCGCGCCCGACGGCGAGACGCTCTACGCCATCTACTATCCCAAGCAGACTACCATCTCCTTCGCCGAAGGCGGGGGATCGAGCTGCCGCGACTTCGGCGGCTACCACGAGGAGACGGTGGCGTCGGGGACGAAGGTCGGGCTCGCGGTGATGCCTCGCTGTGCGCCGCCGACCGGCTACAAGTCGCTCGACCTCGTGACGAGCGTGTCGAGCCACGAGTTCTTCGAGTGGGCGACCGATCCGTTCCCCTACACCGACCCCGCGTGGTCGCGCACGCGCGACGAGGATCTCGCGTGGATGCTGGTCGCCGGCGCCGAGCTCAGCGACCTGTGCACCGCCATCGACTACACCCCGCTCAAGCCCGTCGACCTCGGCTACGTCGTGCAGCGGCAGTGGTCGAACGCGCTCTCGAGCCAGGGCCACCACCCGTGCGCCCCGCGCCGGTCGGACGAGCCGTATTTCGTCGCGTTCCCCGAGCAGCCCGACAAGGTGGACGTCCCCTTCTCGTTCACGGAGACGGTGCGCGGGAGCTCGGTGAAGGTGAAGCCCGGCACCACCCGCACCATCGACGTCACGCTCTACAGCGACACCCCGGGGCCCGAGCCGTGGGACGTCTCCGTCGTCTCCTACGACCGCAATTTCGGCGACGGCAGCCCCTCCAAGTTCGACTACGAGCTGTCCGAGACCTCCGGAAAGGCTGGTGAGACGATGAAGCTCAAGATCACCGCCGCCAAGAACGCCGACTTCGGCGTGTTCGTCGTGACGTCGCGGCGCGGGCGCGCCATCCACGTGTGGCCGGGGATCGTCTCGACCTACTGAGGCGCGAGCGCGAGGCTCACTTCTTGAGCTTCTTCTTCAGCGCGGCGAGCTCGTCGTCGACCTCTTGCTCCGCCCTCGCCGCGCGCGCGGCCCGCTCCTTCTCGGCCGCCTTGGCGGCGGAGGCGCGGGCCTTGGCCTGCTTCTCGGCCTCGGCCGCCTCCTGGGCGCGCCGCTTCTTCGCGGCGCGGGCGTCCTCGCTCGACGGGGCCGAGCTCTCGGGCGCCGCCTCGCTCTCCTCGTCCTCCCCGAACAGCGCCTCCTCGAGCTTGCGTCCGGCGTCTTTGGCGGCCGCGACCGCGGCCTCGGCGCCCTTCTTCGCCGCGAGCTTGGCGGCCGCCTTGCTCTGCTTGGCGGCCTGCTCGGCCGCCTTCTCGGCGATCTTGTCGGTGAGCTGCTCTTTCCACTTCTCGAGCTTGTCGAAGACGCCCATCCCCCAAGCATAACCATCCCCGTTTTTTCGGTCACGCTCGGCCCGCCGGCCCCGACGAACCGGCGATGGTCACGGCTCGGTCGGCTCGGGAAGCACGTCGCGCCCCTGGGTACTCTCGTAGTAGGCGTGTTTTCGCGCGCGCATCATGGCGCCGAGCGGCTTGTGCTCCGCGCGCGCGTGCCACGGATCGAACGCCAGCCGCTCGATCTTCGCCGCGACCTCGCGCCCCTCCTCGCTGGTGACGTCCTGCCTCGGGAGGGTGAGCGTGCCGACGGTCACGTAGGGGGACGCCCAGTCGACCGAGGCGTCCTCGATCGGGGTCGTCCCCTCGTCCTCGAAGAACTGGAGCTGCATGTCCCAGACGAGCGCCCCCTCGCGCACGCGCTCCGCGATATCCTTACCGAGATAGTCTGCGTCGGCCCCGCTCGCGGCTCCCCCCGCGGCCTGCCGAGGGGTGAAGGCGTAGCGGGCCGCGTAGGGGCCCACCTGGATCGGCAGGGCGCTGAAGAAGCGGGTGGCGGCGAGGCTCGAGACCGGCTTCGTCGCCTCCCCGCCCGCCAGGCGGCGCAGGATGGTGAAGGTGCGACCGAACCCGATCGCGAAGCCGAGCTTGAAGAGGAGCGTCGCCGGGCTCGCCGCCGCGCGCACGAAGGCCACGAACTCGTCGGGGTCGCGGAACGGCGTCGCCGAGCTCT
>JAEUKG010000015.1 GCA_016794325.1 Myxococcales bacterium
CGAGGGGCGCGAGCTCCTCGAGCGCCTCTCGGGGCTCGGGATCTTGCCGACGCGCACGCTCGTGTGCGGCGACCTCGAGCTCGTGAAGTCGCTCGCGCTCGCGGGGATCGGGCCCGCGCTCTTGCCTCGCCGCGTCGCCGAATACGGCCACGAGGGCAAGCGCGTGCGCCTCCACCCGAGCCTGCCCTACTTCCCCGACACGATCTCGCTCGTGTACCGCGCCGACATCCACAAGACGCGGGCCGCGGTCCGCGTGAAGGACGCCCTCGTCGCGTACGGGCGCCTGCTCGACGAGGTCCATCGCAGCTGACGCGCCGGTCGCGGCGGCGAGCGCGACGCGCTCGCGACGAGTCAGCGCGCGCGCTCACGAGGAGCCGGCCCGCGCGACCGCGACGCGCTCGTGACGAGCCGACCCGCGCGCTCACGAGGAGCCGGCCCGCGCGACTGCGACGCGCTCGCGGCGAGCCGGCGCGCGCTGCCGCGACGCGCCGTAGCCGCCGCCGTCAGTGCGCCTTGCAGCCGCGCGGGGTGCAGCTCGGGGGCCAGAACTTCTGCTGGCACTCGGGGGCCTTGCAGCGGCAGTCGTCGTCCCTCACCGCGCCGCCCCACTCGTAGTGCCACGCCTCGTAGTTGAGGCGCTGGGCGTTGACCTTGTCGTTGGTCATCGCCTCGTCGAGCAGGCGGGAGGCCGTCTTGAAGTCGATGCTCGAGCCGGTCTGCGCGTCGGCCGTGCAGGCGCTGCTCGGGACGGCGTTCTTGCCGCCGGCGTCGATGAGGTGGACGTCGCAGGCCTTGCCGCTCGAGTGCGGCGTCGCGCCGGGCATCGCGAGCTTGAGGTCGCGCGGGTCCTTGCCCTTCATGATGAAGTAGCACTCCTTCTGGCTGTCGACGATGCCGTCGCGCCAGCAGTTGCTCACGTGGACCGTGTAGTTGTACTTCGCGCGGTCGGGCGAGCTCGCGAGCCACGCGTCGAGGCGGCGCAGGCCCTCGATGGTCTCGCTGGTGCCTTTGTCGCCGCGGTCGGTCTTCACGTACTTGAGGTCGCGCGGGAGGTCCTTGAGGAGCGGAGAGCTCTCGGGGAGGAGGCCCTCGCCGCCGGGCACGCGCGGGCAGTGGGCGCCGCCGCTCGGCAGGATGTCGCACGCCTGCTTGCAGAACTCGGTGCACGCCTCCATCGTGTTGCCGCACGACACGCCGAACGAGTTCTTGCTCTTGTATTGCGGCGCGCCGGCGGGGTTCGTCTGGGCGGGGGTCGACGTCGGCGCCGTCGGGGTGGTCGACGCCGCGCCTACCGCCATCGCGGATTTGTCGTCGCAGCGGATGTAGCCGGTCTTGCCCGCGTGCTCGGCCTCGCAGAACGTCCCGGGGCGCCAGAGGGGGCCGGTGGCGCGCAGGAGCTTGAGCTTCGCCGGAGGCTGGAGGTAGTTGCGGCCCGAGAACACGAAGCCGCCCTCGAGGCTCGGGCTCGTCCGGAAGCCGAGGGCGCGCGTGAGCGTCACGTCGAACGGGAAGCTCGGATCGGCCTGCGCGACGCTGGTGGTGGGCGCGAGGGCCACGACGCCGAGGGCGACGAACGAGGCGGCGAAGAGTCCGGTGCGGATCGACATGACGACCGGTACAGCACCTCCCGTACCAGCTCCTCTCGAAGCAAATTCAAGCACTTGCCACCCTCGGGACGAAGGGCGCCCAGGGCGCGCCCCCCGCCCGGCGGATCCCACCTCCGAAATTGGGCAGCTTGCTGCCTATTTTTGCGACCGGGGGATCGCTCCGCGGAGGCCGGTGGATCCCTCGTCCAAAATTAGGCAGCTTGCTGCCTATTTTTGCGACTGGGGGATCGCTCGCGCGGCGACCCGATCTTTCGGGAGGAGCTTAGGCACCGCCGCACGTACAA
>JAEUKG010000026.1 GCA_016794325.1 Myxococcales bacterium
CTCCCCGCGCCTCGGGCGCGCGCTCCCCGCGCCTCGGGCGCGCGCTCCCCGCGCCTCGGGCGCGCGCTCCTCGCCGCGGGCTCGTGCGCCCTGACGCGCGCGGTCCGTCCCGGATACCCGTGGTAGAGTCAGGGCTCCCCACGCGAAGCACGATGAGCGCGCCCTCCCCTGCTCCCAAGACCGCCGTCGCGGTCGCGCGCGAGATCGTGTGGGCGGCGCGCGGGCGCCTCGCCCTTGGCCTCGCGGTCCTGCTCGTGGACCGCGCCGCGGGCTTCGCGCTGCCGCTCGCGCCGAAGCTCCTGCTCGACGAGGTGGTCGGGAAGCGGCGCGAAGAGCTCTTGCCGTGGCTCGCGGCGCTCGTCCTCGGCGCGGCGGCGGTGCAGGCGGCGTGCGCGCTCGCCCTCACGCGCGTGCTCGGGCTCTCGGCGGAGCGTGTGGTCCTCGGCTGGCGGCGGCGGCTCATGGACCACGTGGTACGCGCCAAGGTCGCCGAGCTCAGCCGCGTCCCGTCGGGCTCGCTCGTGTCGCGCATCCTTGACGACGCGGCGACGATGCAGAACCTCGTGGGCGCCGAGCTCGTCCGGTGGTCGACCAACGTGATCACGGCCGTCGCCGCGTTCGTGGCGCTGATGGTCATCGACTGGCAGATGACGCTCGTCGCGCTCGCCCTCGCCGCGGTCCCTGGCCTCGCGATCCACCTCGCGTACCGGCGCCTCTTGCCCCTCTTCCGCGAGCGCGGGGAGCTGCGCGCCGCGGTGACGGGGCGCCTCACCCAGACGCTCGCGGGGGTGCGGGTGGTGAAGGCGTTCGGCGCCGAGCGTCGCGAGCACCTCGCGTTCACGCGGGGTATGCACGCGCTCTTCCGCGTGACGACCGCGGCCACGAGCCGGCGCGCGGCGATGCACGCGGCGGCCATCGTCGCCACCGCCGCCGTGGTGGTGGTGGTGCTGGTGATGGGCGGCCGATCGATGTTGGGCGGGCGCCTCTCGCTCGGCGACTTCGGGAGCTACGTGGCCTTCGCCCTCCTCTTCGCGGCCCCACTCCTCGACCTGCCCGAGATCGCGGCGCGGACGAGCGAGACGCTCGCCGACCTCGAGCGGCTGCGGGAGGTCGCTTCGCTCGCGCGAGAGGGTGACGAGGCGGAGGGCGCAGGCGACGCGGACTCCGCGCGCGGACGCGCGAACGCCGCGGACTCCGCCGGCGACGTCGAGCTCCGCGACGTGTCGTTCGCCTACGAGCCCGGGCGACCGGTCCTCCACGGGGTGTCGTTCGTCGCGCCCGCGGGCAAGACGACGGCCCTCGTCGGGCCGAGCGGCGCCGGCAAGAGCACGCTGCTCGCCCTGCTCCTCCGCTTCCACGAGCCGACCTCGGGGAGCGTCCTCGTGGGCGGCGTCGACGTCCGCGACGTGCCGCTCCGGGCGCACCGCCGCCGAACCGCGGTCGTGCTCCAGGACGACGTGCTCTTCGACGGGACCCTCGCCGACAACGTCGCCCTCGGACGCCCCCGCGCATCACTCGACGAGATCGCCCGGGCCCTCGACGACGCGCGGTGCGGCGACTTCCTGCCGTCGCTCGAGCACGGCCTCGCGACGCGCATCGGCGAGCGCGGCGTCCGCCTGTCGGGCGGTCAGCGCCAGCGGGTGTCGATCGCGCGTGCAATCCTCGCCGACGCGCCCCTGCTCCTCCTCGACGAGGCGACCTCGAGCCTCGACGGTGAGCGCGAGGCCGACGTCCAGCGCGCGCTCGCGCGGCTCCGGGCTGGCCGGACCGCGGTCGTGATCGCCCACCGACTGTCCACGATCCGCTCGGCCGATCACATCGTCGTCCTCGATCGGGGACGCGTCGTCGAGGAGGGCACCCACGACGCGCTCCTCGCCGGCGGCGGTCTCTACGCGCGACTCTGGGCGCTCTCGACCGAGGCCACGGCCTACGACCGTGAGCCGGGGACGGCAGTCGAGCGACCGACGCCCCCGGCCGATTGACGCGGACGGCGAAGCCCACGGCGCCTGCCCGCCCGGAGCGCGTTGCCCCCTTGGTCGGAGCGCCTCGCCCTTCTGGGGCGCGGGCCCCTCGGAGCGCCTCGCCCTGGAGCGCAGGGCCTCTTGGAGCGCCCGGGCCCTTGGAGCGCCTGGGCCCTTGGAGCGGCGGCGGTGAGCCGCGCTCTAGCCTCAAGCGGCCTCCCGCATGGCCGTTCAGGGATGGGGGAAGGACCCAACATGCCGAGAGCGCTCGTAGTGGAGGATTCGACGGTGATGCGAGCCCTCATCTGCCGCGCGCTCGCCGGCGCGGGCGTCGAGACGTTCTCCGCGGTCGACGGGGTCGACGCGCTGGAGTCGCTCGAGGGAAGACCTCCGCCCGATCTCGTGGTGTGCGACCTCCACATGCCGCGGATGGGCGGCATCGAGCTCATCTCCGCGCTCCGCACGCGCGGATTCACGAACGGGATCATCCTCCTGAGCGGGGAGGACGACGCTGGCGTGGTCGCGCAGGCGCGGGCCGCGGGAGCCACGCGGAGGCTCCCCAAGCCGTTCACGGTCCCGGACCTGATCGCTGCGGTGAAGTCCGAGATCGACAAGCAGACCGCGGCCTGACGCCGGACCGTCGACGGGCGGAGAACGTGCCACTCCCCCCCACCCGCGGTTGTGACCGCCGGGTCCACGCGCTAAAGAAAAGACGTGCGCGCGAAGCTCGTCGTCGTCGGGAGTCTCGCCGCGGCGACCATCGGTGCCGCGTGCGGGTCGTCGGACGATGCTCCGCCGCCGAGCGCGAGCGACGGCCAGAAGCTCTACGCCGACACCTGCGCCCTCTGCCACGGAGCCAGGGGCGAGGGGTACGCGGCCGATCAGGCGACCGCGCTCGCGAGCCCCACGTTCCTCGCGACCGCTTCCGACGAGTTTCTCCGACGCAGCATCGCGCGCGGTCGCCCAGGGACGACGATGTCCGCGTGGGGAAGAGCGCGCGGCGGGCCCTACGACGACGTGCAGGTGCGCTCGCTCGTCGCCTTCATCCGCGGGTGGCAGACGGCGCCGACGATTCCCGTCGGGAGCGCGGCCGCCCCCGGCGATCCGGCCAAGGGTGCCCCGATCTACGCCGCGCGCTGCGCGAGCTGCCATGGCGCCACCGGCAACGAGGGGCCCAACGTCCGGCTCGGAAACGCGGAGCTCCTCGCCGTCGCGACCGACGACTTCCTCCGAGTCGCCATTGCCCAAGGCCGACCAGGAACCAAGATGCCGGCGTTCACCGACATCGCCGAAGCCGACCAGGGACACCTCGTCGCTCTCTTGCGGAGCTGGGCCAAGCCGGTGTCGGAGGAGGAGATCGCGATCCCGGGCACGCTCGGGCCGATCGTCCAGAACCCGACCGGGCCCGACCCTGCGTTCACGCCGGGCGCGCGCTACACGCCGGTCGACGTCGTGAAGAGAGAGCTCGATCGTGGCGCTGCGATCGGGTTCCTCGACGCGCGCGCCCCCTCCGACTACGTGGCGGGGCACATCGCGGGCGCGGCCGACGTGCCCTTCTACGCCGCTCGCGACTATCTCTTCGCGCTGCCCAAGGACAAGTGGCTCATCTGCTACTGCGCCTGCCCCCACGCCGAGTCGGGGCGGCTCATGGATACGCTGACCGCCAACGGCTTCACCAAGGTTACGGTGCTCGACGAGGGGGTCAACGTGTGGGCCGAGCGCGGATACCCGATGCGCAAGGGCCCGAGCCCCTGACAGGCTGAGCTCGCACCGGGCGGGCTGTCCCGGGCCACCCCAAAACTGTCCCGGCCACCCCCCCGCCCACACCACCCCTCCGAAAATTCGTTAGCCAGCAAACGAAAACGGGGAGAGGGTGGTTGGAACTGGGGTTGCAGGGTGGGGGGACATGAACCTCGTGCAGTTTCAGGTCAAGCGGGCGCACTGGCGGCTCTGGGACTTCGAAGCGAAGCTCCTCGCGCCGTTCGGGACCACCCCCGCGCGTCTCGACATGCTCCAGTGCATCGCCGTGCACGGCGCGCCGACTCAGTCGCTGCTGATGTGGAAGCTCGGGCTCACGGCAGCGACCGTAAGCAAGATGTTGAAGCTCCTCGACGCGCACGGCCTCGTGCTGCGCGACGTCGACCCGGCTGACTTTCGGCGCCGCATCGCCCGACTCACGGAGAAAGCGCGGGCGCTCCTGGCGTCGGTCCGGCGCGTCATCTTGCGTTCCGGAATCGCCGCGAAGGCGCAGGCACGCTGCCTCGTGGACATCCCGCTGGACCCCCGCCGCGTCACGCAGCTCATCGAGGGCACCCGCCGCGTGCAATGGGCGCTCAACGACCGGGCCGTGTTCATTCCTGAACCCGCGTCTCCGAGCAACCCCGACCTCGTGCGCTCCTTCGCCGGAGACGAGCTGTCGCTCTTCCGGCAAGCGATCCAGTATTGCCAATCGCGCTTCAACCACCTCCCCTTCATGTACATCCTGGAAACCTGACGCCGCGCTCGGTTGGAGCCCGAGGGGCCGCCGGCGCCCACACGCAGCAGCTCCCCGAAACCACGCGCCCACCCGCGCGTGCCCCGCGAGCTTGCGACCGGCCCGCCCGCACACCGCAACTCCCCGAACCACGCGCGCGCGCGCCGCGCCGCGCTCCACGGAGCCCGCAAGCTCGGGTCAGAGCCCGCGCACGGCGAGGACGAGCACCCGCGCGACCTGCGTCGTCTGCGCGTTGTCGTCCGAGGTCAAGAAGAGCAGCCGGCGCCCGTCGGGCAGCGTCGGACCGACGGAGAGGCTCTCGTAGTTGTCGAGCAGCTTGTTCACCTGAGTGCCGGGGTGGGTGACCCCCGTGTCGGGCAACGTCCCGAGGTCGACGACGAGCGACTTCGCGACGACGGGCGAGCTCGCGGACAGCGCGGCCGAGCCCGACACGTCGACGGCACCCGCGAGATCGATCTCGAAGATCTTCACCGTGTTGCCGACGTCGGACTGGAACCCGCGCTCGAGGACGAGCAAGCGCGTCGGAGAGAGCGCCGCGAGCTCCGAGACGCCCATGTCGCCGCCCGTCCCTGGGCCGAGAGGCTCGGTGCGGTACGCCGCTTGGGTGGTGGCGGAGCTCGACACCTCGAGCCGCAGGATGCGGACGAGCGAGCCCTCGGTCCTCGTCGGCCCCGCGCCGTCGACGGTGAGCGCCTGCTCGTTGGCCGAAAACAGCCACGCTCCGTCCGGCGAGGCGGCGAGGCTCTCGAGGCCCTTGTTCCCCGCGCGCTGCTGGGCGAACACCGCGGGGATCGGGACCACGCCCTGGTAGGTCCCCTTGTCGTCGAAGGTCTCCACGAGCGGCGTCGTCTCGACCGTGACCGCGACGAAGCGCCCGCCGGCCCGCGCGAGGCCTTCGCCGTCCCAGGTCGCGCCGGGCCGGCCGACGAGATCGAGCGGCGGCCGCGGGGTCCACGTCTTCCAGTCCTTCGACGGCTCGATCGGGGTGATGCTCGGGGTGAGATCCGAGAGGGCGTAGAGGAAGCCGTTCGCTTCGTCGTAGAAGGTGCTCGAGAGGCCTTGGGTCGCCGGCGCGCGCGGCAGATCGAACACGGCGACGACCGACGCCCGCGCGGCGCCGGCGTCGACGCCCGCGTCCGCGGTCGCCCCGTCGACGGGCGACGCGTCGCTGCCGCCGGTGGAGGCGTCGACGCCCGCCGGGGCCGGCGCCCCCCCGCCCTCGCTCGAGCACGCCGCCCCGACGGCAGACAGCGCCGCCCCGACGACCGCGAACGCCCACGCTCGCTCGACCTTCATGCGCCTCGCTCCTGGATCAGCTCGAGCAGGCGCGTGCCCGCCTTGCCGAGCGGCCGCTCCTTGGGGTGCACCGCCACCGGGACGAACGAGTAGCGCGCCCCCCCGACGTAGGGGAGCACGACGAGCTCGCCGCGCGCGACCAGGTCTTCGACCAGGTAGAGCGGCGCCCAGCCGAAGCCGAGGCCGAGCTCGAGGGCACGCTTCTTCGATCCGAAATCACTCATGTAGAATACACGCGACCCGCCGAAGATGCGCGTGTCGGCCACGCGCCTGGAGTCGCTCGAGTCGTGGACGGTGAGCTCGACGTGCCGCTGGAGATCCTCGAGCGTCAGGCTCTCCTCGGCGGCGAGCGGGTGCCCGTGGTGGGCGACGAGCACCACGTCGAGCGGGGCGAGCGGGTGCTCGACGAGCGCCGCGCTCCGCACGTAGTCCTTCACGAGCATGAGGTCGGCCCCGCTCGCCTCGAAGCGATCCTGCACCCCGCCGAGGAACTCCACGCGGATCTGCACGTGCGTAGGCACGCCCTCGTCGGCGAGCCGCTTGAGCGACAGGAGCACCGGGTCCATCGGCAGGATGCCGTCCACGACGACGACGAGCCGCGGCTCCCACGCTTCACGCATGCGCGCCGCGAGCGACTCCACCCGGCGCGCGTGCGCGAGGAGCGCGCGCCCCTCTTCCAGGACGGCGCGGCCGGCATCCGTGAGCACCGCCCGGTGACCGGCGCGGTCGAAGAGCTCGACCCCGAGCGCCTCCTCGAGCTGCTTCACGGTGTACGACACCGCCGACTGCGCCTTGTGGAGCTCCTTCGCGGCCGCGGCGAAGCTCTTGTGGCGGTCGATGGCGTCGAGCGCCACGATGCCGTCGAGGGTGATGCGCATGCCCTCGATTCTGCCCGTTTTTCGGCGGGCCGTCTCGCGCGGCGGGGGCGCCGGGCGCGCCGCGGCGCACGCCTTGCGCGACCTCCATCGGTTTTTTGGATGGGGTCCTTCCAAACGTTCTGTTTTCTTTCGAGCGTCCGCGATCGTAGCGAGAGATCCATGCACTACGTACGCGGCAAGACGACGCGCCAGGCTCACGTCGACATCCCCGAGGGGACGTGCGAGGAGGAGTTCGCGCGGCGAGGGTTCTTCGGCAAGACGTCGCACCTCTACCGGACGGCTCCTCCGGTCAACTGGTCCGACGTCGAGGGCGACCTCCGCCCGCAGGCGATCTGCGCCACCGAGATGCCCGGGCTCGGCGCCGAGAAGAAGTGGCCGAAGGCCCGCGTCGCGTTCCTCGAGAACGCGGACGTGCGGCTCCACATGGCCCGGCTCGCCGACGCCGACGCCGACTTCTTCCGCAACGCCGACGCCGACGAGATCCTCTTCGTCCACGGCGGCGCAGGCACCCTCGAGACCGACTTCGGCCCGATCGCCTACGAGCGCGGCGACTACCTCGTCGTCCCCCGAGGCACCACCCACCGCGTCGTGCCGTCGCAGGCGTCGACGTTCCTCGTCATCGAGTCGACCGACGAGGTCGCCCTCCCCGACAAGGGCATCCTCGGCCAGCACGCGCTCTTCGACCTCGACGTCGTGACCGTCCCCACCCCGCCGTCCGCGGCCCCCAAGGCCACAAGCGCCCACAAGGTGGTGGTGCAGCGGGCGGGTCGCCTCTCGACCATCACCTACCCGTTCCACCCGCTCAACGTGGTGGGCTGGAAGGGCGACCTCTACCCGTGGCGCATCAACATCCGGGACATCCGCCCGATCATGTCGGAGCGCTACCACCTGCCCCCGACGGCGCACGCCACGTTCGTGATGCCGAACGTCGTCGTCTGCACCTTCTTGCCGCGCGGCCTCGAGACCGGCGACCCCGGCGCCCTCAAGGTGCCGTTCTACCACGCCAACATCGACTACGACGAGGTGCTGTTCTACCACGACGGCGACTTCTTCAGCCGCGCGGGTATCCGACCCGGGATGGTGACGTTCCACCCCCAGGGCATCCACCACGGCCCGCAGCCGCAGGCCGTGCTCGCGAGCAAGACCAAGGAGCGCACGAGCGAGCAGGCCGTGATGGTCGACACGCGGCGCCCCCTCTCCCTCACCGACGCGGCGATGAAGGCCGCGGTCCCCGACTACCACAAGAGCTGGACGAACAAGGAGACGCGATGACCACCCAGACCCCCAACGCCGCGAACCCCCTCGGGATGCGAGGTCTCGCCTTCGCCGAGCTCTCGGGCGACGAGCGGGCCGTGGCGGCCCTCCTCCACGGCATGGGCTTCTCGCGGACGCGACGCCACCCCCGCAAGGCCATCGACGTCTACACCCAGGGCGACGCCACGTTCATCGTGAACGTGGAGCCGGGCTCGTTCGCGAGCCAGTTCCGCGGCCAGCACGGCCCCTGCGCGAGCGCGCTCGGGATCCTGGTCGCCGACGCCCGCTTCGCGTTCCAAGAGGCCGTCCGCCGGGGCGCCGAGCCCTTCACCGGAGCGAGCGCGACGTCGCTCGATGCTCCGGCGATCCTCGGCATCGGCGGCAGCCTCGTCTACTTCGTCGACGGAGCTTCCCCGCGCGGGCAGCAGGTCGACCGCGAGATGCCGCTGCTCGCGAAGCCCGACATGGTGCCGGAGGTCGGCTTCACCGCCTTCGACCACCTCACCAACAACGTGCCGAAGGGCGACCTCGAGCGCTGGGCGAAGTTCTACAAGGACATCTTCGGCTTCACCGAGGTCCGGAGCTTCGACATCCAGGGCCAGAAGACCGGCCTCTACTCGTACGCCCTCCGCTCGCCCGACGGGAGCTTCTGCATCCCCATCAACGAAGACAAGGGCGAGAAGGGTCAGATCGCCGAGTACCTGCGCGAGTACAAGGGCGCGGGCATCCAGCACATCGCCCTCGTCACCCAGGACCTTCTCGGCGCGCTCGACAAGATGAAGGGCGCCGTGGCCACCCTCGACATCGACGACGACTACTACGCCGAGGTCTTCACGCGGGTGCCGGGCGTGGTCGAAGATCCGGCGCGGATCAAGCGCCACCAGGTGCTCGTCGACGGCGACGAGCAGGGATACCTCCTGCAGATCTTCACCAAGAACTGCCTCGGCCCGATCTTCTTCGAGCTGATCCAACGCCACAACCACCTGTCGTTCGGCGAGGGCAACTTCGGCGCCCTCTTCCGCTCGATCGAGCGCGATCAGGAGCGCCG
This sequence comes from Myxococcales bacterium, assembly GCA_016794325.1. GTDB lineage: Bacteria > Myxococcota_A > Polyangia > Polyangiales > Polyangiaceae > SXNL01. Next base: position 8,932 of record JAEUKG010000026.1, read on the forward strand.
CGGCGTCATCTGATCCACGCCGCGCCCTCGCGAGGGACGCTCGGAGCCCTGCCCGCCTCCCCGGCCGGCGGGGCTTCGTATTTCTGGCCCTGCACCCCCCTGCTCCTCCTCGCGGGTGGCGATGCGCGTCGCGGTCGGAGGGCTCGGGGGGCGCTACGGTCGGCAGGGCTTCGTGGTGACGCAGGTGCGCTTCGTCTCGCGCCCGGCGAGCTGCATCGACGTCGTCTGCTTCGGCGACTCGCTCTTGGAGACGACCACCGAGCCCATCGTGAACGAGCGCCGGTCGGCGGCGAAGACGAACGGCGCGAGCGGGAGATCGCGCGGCCCCTCCTTGTACTCCGAGCGACCCTTGGGCGGCGCGCCCATCTTGCCGCACATCGACCCTTCGCACGTGATCGTGCCGTCGCTGCGGTAGCCGCGCGCGGGGGTGCCCCACGCGAGCCGGTTGCCGGCCCAAGTGCCCGTCGCGACGCCGCACGCGGCCGGCCCCGCGACGCCGAGGGTCTCGCTCACGACGCGCGTCGAGAAGAAGACGGCCTTCGCGTCGACGACGATCTTCTCCGGCATCCGGTAGGCCAGCATGCGGGCGGGGCCCGGGCCCGGGCCGGCGGGGCCGTCGAAGCGCAACGTGAGCGTGCCCGGCCCGACGACGTGATCGCCGTCGCCTGCGCCCATCGTGGTGTCGCGGATCGAGAGCCTGCCGGTGGTGACGTAGTCGACGTCCCAGGCCTCGCACTCGGGCTCCCCCTCGGCTTCGGCAGCGCGCGGCGCGAGCGCGAGCGCGAGCCCGACCACCAGAGCCACGGAGAGGGCGCGACGAACGCTCATTGGACCTTCCTCTTGGCGGCGCGGAACGCCTGACGCCCCCCGGCCGGTCCGCCGACGGAGCGCGTCCCGTACGCGACGCAGCCGTCGCGCGACAACCACGTGAGCTCGTCGGCGCCGCTCGTGTTGACCTCGGAGACGAGGGTGGGCGCGCCCCAAGGCGCCGTCTTGGCGCCGCGCGTCGACGCGTAGACCGACGAGGTGCTCCCGTTGCTCTTGCGCGTCAGGTACGCGGTGAGCTCGTCGTCGCTGACGACCACCGCCGCGTAGTCCACGCCCTTCTGGGACAAGGCTTGGTCGACTGCGCCCCCGAAGTTGCCCGGCGTGCCGGCGGTGCTGCGGAAGATCTCGTCGTCGCCGAAGCCGCCGAAGGCGCGGCGGATGGTGTAGGCGACGGTCTGGTCCTCGTTCACCCAGACGTACACGTCCCCAGCGCTGAAGCCGTTCAGCGGATCGAGGCTGCCGAAGATGCCGGTGGGGCTCGCGCGGCGAGCGACGCGAAGCGACCCCTGCACCGCCCCGTACAGCGCGAGCCCGTTGCCCGCGAGCGAAAACGGCTTCTCGTCGTAGAGGTGGAGGGGAAAGACGTCGGACGGCGGCTCGAACGCCACGCCCGCGGACGAGCGCGTCGCGCGGCGGAGATCGGGGCTCCCACCGTCGCCGACGCTCACCGTGAAGTAGATCTCGCGTTCGTCGGCCGAGAGCACGGGGGAGCCTACCCCGCTCGGCAAGCCGCTCACCGGCACGACGTCGACGAAGGGGCCTGCGCGATCGCACGTCGGGCCGGGGGCCGCGTCGCCGCTGGCGTCGGAGGAGGGCAGACCTCCCCCGTCGCCCTCGACCTGGCCGCCGTCGGGCCGCACGATCGGCGGCGTGACGGGGTCGGGGTTGCCGCTGCTGCCCCCGCCCGTCAGCCCGTCGAGCCCTGCACACGCCGACAGCGCGAGGAGCCCGCCGACGACGACGCTGAGGCCGGGAGAGCGCACAGGATCATCGTAGTCGATTCCGTGGGGTGGCGCGACTGGGCCGCCGCTCCAGGAATTTCCGGGGTTTTCAGCGGAGGACGTACGAGACGACGCCGAGCGCGATGGCGACGCCCGCTGCGATCTTGAAGCGCTTGTTGAGCGCGCGCGACTCGGCGGGGTCGCCGCCCTGGTTGATCAGGTCGAACGAGTGCTGGAGGGTGACGGTGTTGGCACGCCACAGGAAGTAGAAGAAGCCGACGCCGCAGAAGAGGCCCAGGCTACCCACGACGTAGTCGAGGACGCCGAGCTTGCGGGTCTTGGCGGCGAGGACGAAGACGACGACATACGCCGCGAAGGCCGCGAGGGCCAGGAGGGCGGAGACGATCGCATACACGCTCGAGCCGGTCTCGGCGCTCGCGTTGGCCAGGGCGGCGGAGAGGAGCATGGGCACTTGTACGGATCGGGCGCGCCGACCTTCCCTCGGCCTCAAGCTTTCGTCGCTCCGGCCGTTTTGAGGATCGAGGCCCACCCATGACCACGCCCCAGAAGCTCTACGTGACGTTCGCCGCCGCGCTCGTGGTCGGCACCCTGAGCGCGACCGGGGCGGCCCGCTCCGCCGCCGACGCGAGCGCCGGCGTCGAGAAGAAGTTCGGTGAAGCACCCTCCGCGTGCGAAGACGCGAAGGTCGCCTCGGGCGAGCAAACCCGCTGCGGCGGCGGCTGCTGCACCAAGGGCAAGCGCTGCATCAAAGATCGCTGCCACTGAGCGGAAGAGGCGTCCGCGGTCCTGGACGCCGATTCAGGCGCGACAGGCCCCGTCCGTCGAGACGCTGGTGGCCCCGGCGCGCAGGCGGGGACGCGTCGGACGGCGGGTCGCGCGGCGTCCATTGTTCCCCATCTGGCAACGATGAGTTTGGGCGAACGGGGGCTGTTCCATCGGTGGGCGGGCCATAAGCTCCCGCCCATGCCCTACACCATCGACAACTCCCACTCCGAAATCGGCTTCGTCGTCCGCCACATGGTGGTCGCCAAGGTGCGCGGCCACTTCTCCAAGTTCGACGCCAAGGTCGACATGAAGGGCGACGACTTCTCGACCGCGACCCTCGACGTCAGCATCGACGCTGGGTCCATCGACACCCGCGAAGAGAAGCGCGACGCGCACCTGCGCTCGGCCGACTTCTTCGACGCCGAGAAGCACCCCACCCTCCGCTTCGTCTCCAAGGCGGTGACCAAGAAGAGCGCGACCGACTTCGCCATCCTCGGCGACCTGACGATGCGCGGCGTCACCAAGGAGGTCACGCTCGAGGCCGAGGTCGCCCCCGCCGGCAAAGATCCGTGGGGCAACCAGCGCATCGCCCTGTCCGCGCGCGGCAAGGTCGACCGGACCCAGTGGGGCCTCAACTGGAACCAGGCCCTCGAGGCGGGCGGCGTCATCGTCGGCCACGAGGTCACCCTCGAGATCGACGGCGAGATCATCAAGAGCTGAGGGCGACCCGCTCCAGGCTGAACCTGGGTGGTTGAGGGGCCTCCCCTCGAAATTCGTTGGCTGGCCAACGAATTTCGCGCGTGGGGGACGAGCCCCCTTTTCCTTGGCTGGCCAACGAATTTCGCGCGTGGGGGACGAGCCCCCTTTTCCTTGGCTGGCCAACGAATTCCTCGCATGGGGGACGAGCCCCCTTTTCCTTGGCTGGCCAACGAATTCCTCGCATGGGGGACGAGCCCCCGTTTCGTTGGCTGGCCAACGAATTTCTCGCATGGGGGAGGAGCCCCCGTTTCCTTGGCTGGCCAACGAGCTCCACAAGCGGCGACCCGCCCGCCGAATTCGTTGGCTGGCCAACGAATTCCGCAAGCGCATGAACCCCAAGGGGAATCCGTCCGCTCTCGAAGTTGGGCAGCCCGCTGCCTGATTTTTCGCGGGCAGGCGACGAGCCCCGTTTCGTTGGCTGGCCAACGAATTTTCGCGCGCGGGGGCCGAGCCCCCGTTTCGTTGGCTGGCCAACGAATTTCGCGCGCGGGGGCCAAGCCCCCATTTCGTTGGCTGGCCAACGAATTTTCCCGTGCAGGCTCGAGCCCCCCGGGGCCCCGCGGTCCGCCCGGCGAGCGGGTCAGATCTCCGCGTAGGCGCGGGCGACGACCCTCCGAGCCACGGTCTGGATGCCCGTGTGCTCGAACGTGTTCGTGGTCGCGTCGAGCGCCGCCGCCACGACGTCGAGCTTGTCGTCGGACACCTCGATGTACTGGCGGATGCGGTCGAGGACGCCCTCGCGGGTGACGGTGCCGTCGGCCACGAGGCTCGACATGTGGCCGCCCACCGACTCGACGGTGGCCTCGAGGGTGCGCTTCTTGTCCATCCAGTCGCCGGGGATGAAGTCCGCGACCTTCGAGAACACGGCGTGGCCCGGCAGGTCGTTCGCGTCGAACGACCGCACCGAGTCCATGAGCTTGCCGAGGAAGTCGGGGCCGAGCGGGAGCACGCAGTCGAGGGCGAGCCACGCTGCGAGGCGCATCTTCTCCTCTTTTCCGTAGTTGATGACCGCGTTCGCGAAGTCGCCCACGCTGTCGCCGGGGATCCCGTTCGTGACGCAGAAGGCCGCGAGCTCGGCGGCGATCTTCACCGCGGCGTCGATCGACTGGGTGGTGTCGGGCTTCGGCGCGTAGTCCGAGAGGAACGAGAGGGCGTCGACGCGGCTGCCGATCATGCTGAGCGCGCTCGCCACCCCCGCAACCGTCGACCCGTGGTCGACCATCTGGAACAGCCACACCGCGCGCTGATAGCCCTGGTCGGGATCGGCGTAGAGGGCGATGGCGCGCTCGCCCACCTGCTGGATGATGCCCTCGTCCGACTCGCCGGTGACGCTCTTGGCCATGACCTCGAGCGAGCGGATGTTCTCCCACTCGCCGGGCACGATGTAGTCCAGCGCGCCGAGGACGTAGGTGGTGAGGCTCGACTCGGGGAGCTCCTCGAGGACGGCGTGAAGCGATTCGGACATCGGTGTTTCTCCTTCAGAGCTTGGCGAGGCCGGCGAGGTCGAACTTCGCGAGCAGCGCCTTGCGAGCTTCGTGGTCGAGGGTTTGGCTCGAGATCTTGACCTGGTAGCGCTCTTTGACGAGGACGCTGGACTGGTTGTTGCCGACCTTGATGACGGGGAAGCCCGAGACCTTCTCGGTCGCGCCGTCGAACTTCTTCTTCGCGTCGTCGTTCGTGCGCGTGTCGGCGATCGAGGCCGTCGCCACGTCTTTGCCGTCCTTCTTGAGGATGGCGAGCGCGACGCCGTCCTTCTCCTGCTGGAAGACGCGCGCGTAGCCCCCCTCGCCGTCGGGCAGGAAGAACTTGTTGAAGGCGCCGCCCTCTTGCGGGGGCGCGCTCGCAGTGACGATGGGCTTGGCGCTCGTCGCCACCGCCGCCGCGGCGTCGTTCCAACGAGTGGACGGCGGCGACTCCTTCGAGCACGCGGCAAGGCAGACGCCGAACAGGGCAGCGACGAGGAGCGCGCTTGTCTTCATCGCCCCTCGGTCTAGTCGCTCCGCGGGGCCGCTGGCAAGGCAACAACGGCGGCCTTGTCGCCGCGCGGCGGGGACGCTACGAGCGAACGACGTGCGTCCGAGCGCTCGAACCGCGTGCGTCGTCCTCGTGCTCCTCGTCGCGGCCTGCGGGCCGGCGCGCCCGACCCCGTCCGCGGGCTCGAGCGGCGCCGGCGCGGACACGTGCGCGGTGCGCCTCGCGCCGAGGCCCGCCCCCGCGGCGGTGAGCGCCTCGGCCCCACCTCCCGCGCCCCCGTCGACGCTCGTGGTCCACGCCGAGGTGCCGCTCGCCTCCGTCCGCCAGAACCTCGAGACGAAGGTCGGGCGACGCGTCGCCGAGGAGCGCGATCACGACATCGGCGCCGCCGGGCGGCTCGAGTACACCGTCGACCGCGGGCCCTTCGCGGCCTCGGTCCAGGGCGACGCGCTCGTCATCGAGACGCCGCTCGTCGGCCACGCCCGCGCGTGCGCCAAGGGGCGCTGCTACGCCGGCTGCGACCCCCAGATGAAGGCGGTCGCGCGGGTCCCGCTCCGATTGTCTGCAGAATACAGATTTCGCCCGTCGTCGGTCCGCATCGACGTCGTGCGGGGGTGCGAGGTGCGGGCGCTCGGCGGCCTCGTCACCGTCGACGCGACGCCGGCGCTGCGGGGGCGCCTCGCCCAAGAGGCCAAGCGCATCGAGCAGAGCATCGACCGCGAGCTCCCCGATCTGCGGCCGCAGGCGGAGCGGCTCTGGGCCGAGCTCGCGAAGGCGCGGCCGCTCCCGCTCGGCGCGTGCGTCGTCGTCCAGCCCGAGGGCATCGTCCAGGGGGCGCCCGGCGGCGCGGGCGATCTCGCGCGCCTGCGCTTCGGGCTCGTCGCGCGGCCGGAGGTCCGCGCCCGGTGCGGCGAGCCCCCGCGCGCCGCGCCCCTCCCTCCCCTGCGCGACGAGCGCGACCTCCCCGAGGCCGGGGACGTGGACCTGGCCGTCGTCCTCGCGCCCGAGGCCCCCGCGATCGCCCTCGAGGGTGAGCTCGGCGAGCTGACCCTCGGGCCGCGACGCGCCCGCGCGCGCCGCGTGACGGGCCCCGCGACGTCCCTCGCGGTCGAGCTCGGCGGCGACGTGTGCGGCGAGGTCGCCCTCGGCGCGGGCTCGGCGGCGTGGGTCGACGACGCGCGCGTCCACCTCGCGGGGGTGTCGCTCCGCGCCGGTGAGCCCGAGCGCGCGGCGGCGGCGGGCGTCGACCTCGCGGCGGCCGCGCCGAAGGTGGAGGCCGCGACTATCCCTGTAGGGATTGGCCCGACGGAGGTCCGCACGCTGGGCCCCGACCTCGCCCGGGGGCTGTCGGACGACCGGGTCACCGTCACCGCCGCCGTCTCCGCCGCCAGCCGCGGCCCCGCCTACGTGCGGGGGAGCGAGGTCGTCGCGGTCGTTCGAGCCCGCGGCGCGCTCACCGTGCGCCCCAAGTGACCGCGCCCGGGCGCGTAGCGTAGTCTCGGGGGATGCCGCGCCGCGCCGCCCTCCTCTCGCTCCTCGTGTGGTCGTGCGCCGAGTCGGCCCCTCC
>JAEUKG010000095.1 GCA_016794325.1 Myxococcales bacterium
CACTTCGTCGGGGCGGGCGGCTTGGCGCTCGGCGCCGGGGGCGGCGCTGGCTTGGCGCTCGGCTTCGGAGCGGCCGAGGCCGCCGGAGCGCCGGCGTCGGCCGCCGCGTCGTGCGCGCCGTGGGCGGCGGCGGGATCGGCCGGCGCGTCGCGATCGACGTTGATCGTGCGCGTCGTCGAGTTCCACGGCCCCGGCACGAGCTCGCCCTTGGCGTCGAGGAGCTCGAGCTTGATCGTGTACGAGCCGTTCCGCAGGTTCTCGAGGAAGAACGGCGGGCCGAACTTGGTGGCGTCGGCGGTGAGCGGCGAGTCGACGCCGGGGCCCGAGACCGTGACCTTCACGTGCTCCTTGCCCTCGGCGAGGGTGACGTTGGCGAGCTGGAAGTCCACGAGCACGTGGTTCGCGAGCTCGCCCTTGTAGTCGCCCTTCGGCCGGCTGTAGACGAGCATCGGCTTCGTCGTGTCGGTCTTCACGTCGGCCTTGGCGGTGCCCTTCTTGCCCACCCAGAAGGGCACGACCACCATCGCGTCCTTGGTCTTCACCGACTCGTGGTTGGCGCGGCTCGCGAAGGCGACGAGCACGTGTTGCCCCTCGTCGAGCGCGGCGCCGCCCGACAGCTCCGAGAGCATCACCGGCGCCTTCGTGTCGTAGATCGCCTTGTAGGGCTTGTTGTCGAGGATGAGGTGGACGTGGGAGCTGCCGGTGGCGGTCGCCCAGTTCTTCACGTCGAGCTTCACGCCGAAGGACGAGGCCTTGTCGCCGGGGACGACCTGGTCCTTCGTCGGGGCGGTGATCTTCACCGACGGCAGGGGGCCGGCGGGGTCGGGGCTCGCGGCGCCCGCCGAGAGCGCGACCGCGGGCATCGGCGGCGGCGGTTGCCCCGCGTCGACCGGCGGCGGCGGCGGCGGCGGCTCCGCGGGCTTCACGCTCGCGAGCGACGACGGCAGGGGCTGGGGCGGCGGCGGGGGCGGGGGGAGGTTGTCGCTCCCTCCTCCACACGCGACGACGAGCGCGCTGCCCGCGAGGGGCACGCCGAGGACGGCGACGACGGAGGCGGCGACGGAACGAGGCGCGGTTCGCTTCATGGCGCTGCAAGCTACCACGTCTTGACGCCGAGCCCGACCTCCGCGAAAACGAGGCGTGCCCCACCGCGAGCGATACCTCTTCGTGTGCGAGAACCGTCGTGAGGAGTCGAACCCGAAGGGCTCGTGCGCCCAGAAGGGATCGGAGGAGGTCCTCAAGCGCCTGAAGGAGGCGCTCGTCAAGCGCGGCGCCCACAAGCGCGTGCGCGCGTGCGGCGCGGGGTGCCTCGACCTCTGCGAGATCGGCGCCGCCATCCTCCAGGAGCCCGACCACGTCGCCTACGGCAAGGTCTCGCTCGACGACGTCGACGAGCTCGCCGACTGCGTCGTCGACGGCCGCGTCTGCGAGCGCTTGGTGGTCTTCCCGGAGAAGGCGCCGTGAACCTCGGGATGTCGTTCGGCGCGACGCTCCGGGGGAGCTACTACCTGTTCTCCGCGCCCGTCGACGAACGGGTCGTCCGCGTCGACTTCACCTTGCGGCTCCCGCTCGCGCGCCGCCTCCTCCTCGGCCGCACCGCCGACGTCACCGGCACCATCAGCGTCGAGGAGCTCTGCGACTCGCGCCCGCTGTCGGGGACCCTCCGCCTGCTGCTCGACGAGAACCGCGTCCCGTTCGACCTCGTCACCACCACCGACGCCGGCCGGACGCTCCGCCTGCGCGGCCAGGGGGACTTCGTCGTCACCGACGCCGTCGGCTCGCTCACCAGCGTGCCCGCGAGCCTGTACGACGCGACGGGCGAGGAGATCGGGCGGGCCACGCTTCGCTTCGACTGGCGCGGGGACCTCGGCCGCACCCTGAAGAGCATCCGCCCCGTGTGGCGCAAGCAGGAGGATCGAAGCCCGTGATGCACCTCGTCCCGTCCGAGTCCGTGCTCGTCGTCGTCGACATCCAGGAGCGCCTCGCGGGGGCGATGCCCCCGGCGACGCTCGAGCGGCTCGTGCAAAATACACGCATCCTGCTCGACGCCGCGCAGACCCTGGGGGTGGCGGTGATCGCGACCGAGCAGTACCCGAAGGGCCTCGGCGCGACGCTGCCGGCGGTTCGCGAGAAGCTGGACGAGGCCGGGGCCCGCGTCCACGAGAAGAGCGCGTTCGACGCCCTCGGCGACGATCGCGTGCGGGTCGCCCTCGCCGAGCTCCGCGCGCGCCGCAAGAGCGCGGTCGTCGTCGGGATGGAGGCGCACGTGTGCGTGTACCAGACGACGCGGTCGCTCGCGGCCGCGGGGTGGGCGGTGCACGTGGTCGCCGACGCCGTCTCCTCGCGCAGCGAGGACAACCGGAGGGCCGGCCTCGACCTCGCCGCCCGGGCGGGGGCGATCCCCACCGTGACCGAGACCGTGGTGTTCGACTGGCTCGGGCGCGCCGGCACCGACGAGTTCAAGAAGCTGTCGAAGCTCGTGAAGTGAGGCCGCCGCGGGCCGCGGCGGAATACCTGGCGAGCCTCGCCGGCTTTCGCCGTACCATGGTCGAGCCATGACCGAGACCGCCGCGAGCGCCCCGCCCCCGCCGCCCCCGCCGGCCGACGAGACCGGCGTGACCGTCCTCGTGGTCGACGACGAGCGCTCGAACTGCGAGTCGCTCGAGAAGATCCTCTCGCGCGAGGGGATGCGCGTCCTCGTCGCCCACGACGCGAAGCACGCGCTCGAGACCTTGCGCCAGCACCGGGTCCACGTCGTCCTCACCGACCTCATGATGCCGGGGACGACGGGGCTCGAGCTGCTCCGCGCCGTCAAGCAGCTCAGCCCGGAGGTCGAGGTCGTGCTGATGACGGCCTACGGGTCGGTCGAGGCGGCGGTGAGCGCGATGAAGGACGGCGCCTACGACTTCGTCGAGAAGCCGCTCAAGCGCGTCGCGATCGTGAAGAGCGTGCGCAAGGCCGCCGAGCGCGGCCGGCTCTTGGCCGAGAACCGCTCGCTCAAGAACGAGCTCAAGGTCCTGCTCCGCCGCGAGATCGTGGGCTCGAGCCCCGCGTGGCGCAGCGTGGTCGAGGTCGCGACCCAGGCGGCGCCGAGCCAGGCCACCGTGCTCGTCCTCGGCGAGAGCGGCACGGGCAAGGAGCTCCTCGCGCGCTACATCCACGAGAAGAGCGGCCGCGCCCAGGGGCCCTTCGTGGCCGTGAACTGCGCCGCGATCCCGGAGACGATCCTCGAGAGCGAGCTCTTCGGCCACGAGAAGGGAGCGTTCACCGGCGCCATCGGCAAGAAGGACGGCCGCTTCGCCAAGGCGGCCGGCGGCACGCTCTTCCTCGACGAGATCGGCGAGCTGTCGCCGCAGGTGCAGGTGAAGCTCCTGCGCGTCCTCCAGGAGGGCGAATACGAGCCGCTCGGCGGCAACACCGTGAAGGCCGACGTGCGCATCGTCGCCGCCACCAACCGCGACCTCCTCGCCGAGGTGCAGGCGGGCCGCTTCCGCGAGGACCTCTACTACCGCCTGAACGTCATCGCGATCACCGCGCCGCCGCTCCGGGCGCGCCGCGAGGACATCCCGCTCCTCGTCGACCACTTCCTCCTGATGTACTGCGCGAAGAACGGCAAGCCCCGCATGACGCTCGCGCGGGGCGCGATGGAGCGGCTGCTCGAGTACGCGTGGCCCGGCAACGTGCGCGAGCTCGAGAACGTGGTCGAGCGCGCCGTCGTCTTGTCGCGCGCCGACACGCTCGGGGAGGCCGACCTGCCCGACGCGATCGCGCAAGCGGCGCCGGCGCCGCCGAAGGCGCTCGAGTTCGCGGTCGGCACGCCGCTCGGCGAGATCGAGACGCGGGTGATCAAGGAGACGCTGCGGCACACGAAGGGCGACAAGTCGCTCGCCGCGCAGCTCCTCGGCATCTCGACGCGGACCATCTACCGCAAGCTCGACGGCTTCGACTGAGGCCGGAGCGGGGGCGGGGGGCGACGCGCAGAGTCGCGTCAAAGCCCAACGAAACCGGGCCGTTGGCTGGCAGCGGGGGAGCCGCCGCCGCTGGATGATCGCTCGGTGAAACCGCTCGACGGAAGTAGCCCAGCCGCTCCGACCTGTGGCAAGCTGCCTCTCCACTTCCGGGCACACGCCTGGGGACGGAGGATTGCATCATGATGAGGCTCGTGAAGGTCGGGATGCTCTTGGTGTGCGGTTTGGCCCTCTTCGGCTGCCCGAAGAGCGAAGAGAAGAAGGAAGAGAGCGCCGGCGGCGGTGGCGGCGGCGACAAGATCGGCGTCGCGGAGTGCGACGACTACATGACCAAGTATTCGGCGTGCCTCGGCAAGATGCCGGCGGCGTCGAAGGCGGCGTCCGAGACCGCGTTCAAGGCCCAGAAGGACGCGTGGAAGCAGGCGGCTGCGACGCCGGCCGGCAAAGAAGGCCTGAAGACCGGCTGCAAGGCCGCGCTCGACAGCCTCGCCCAGAACCCGATGTGCAAGTGACGAGCATCCCCCGCTCCGGGTCGACGGGCGCGCTCCGCGCGCTCGTCGCCTGAGAGGTCGACGAGACGGCTCTCGGTGGCCCGCGTCCGGCGGGCGGTGAGGGGTGGGGGAGCGGCGGAGAGGCGCTCAGGGGGTCGACGTGGCTCCCTGACGCCGAAGCGCTCGCGCGAGATCACGCCGCGCGAGGTGCCCGCCGAAGGCAGGGGTAGGGGACGGGCGTCCGCGGGCCCCGCGGATCCGTTTGTCACTTTGTCACGAACCGCGCCCGCTCCGTCGCCGGCGCGCCACCTTGTCGCTGCCGCGCCCGCTCGGCGACACAAAGTCGTGCAATTTCGGGGCTTCCCGCGTGGCACGAACCTCGCTAAGGATGGTTCGGTCCATGGCGTTCGATCAGATCCTCAAGCGCAACTTCTGGGGCGTCCCCCTCGTGCTCGTGGCGGGAGCGGCCTTCCTGAACGCGCAAGCCATCACGCAGCTGATCGGCGTCGCCGTCTCGCCGGACGACAAGCAGCTCGCGGCGGCGCCCGCGGTCGGGCGGGGCGCGGCGCCCGTGTCGACGGGGTCGCGATCGCTCAGCGCCGACCGCATCCTCTCCCGCAACGCGTTCGACCACGTCGCAGGGCCGCTCCGGCAGACGGTGGCGCCGAGCGACGCGATCGCGTCCACGGGCCCGATCGACACGAACGACCCCTACTCCGCGCCCGCGTGCGACGGCGTGAAGGTCCTCGTCATCGCCGCCTCCGCGGACCCCGAGTGGTCGTTCGCGTCGATCTCGGGCGGCGGCGAGGCCAAGAGCGTCCTTCGTCGCCGCGGGATGGACGTCGGCGGCAAGAAGGTCCACTTCGTCGGCTGGGATCGCGTGTGGCTCGAGAACGGCGGCTCCCTCTGCCAAGCGCAGCTCTTCGGCGCGCCGGTCGTCGCCCGCACCGCCCCCGTCTCCGCGCCGCCGACGACCCCGCCTCCGACCACCGGCGGATCGGCGCCGTCGCTCGATCCCGCGATCGCGAAGGGCATCCAGAAGAACGGCCCCCACGACTACAACGTCGACCGCGGCGTGCTCGACAAGATCCTCGAGAACCAGGCCGATCTCATGCGCCAGGCGCGCATCGTCCCCGAGCAGGAGAACGGCAAGGTCGTCGGCATCCGCCTCTTCGGCGTCCGGCCCGACACCCTCCTCGGGCACATCGGCCTCGAGAACGGCGATCGCCTCCAGACCATCAACGGCTTCGAGATGGGGAGCCCCGAGAAGGCGCTCGAGGCCTACGCGCGGCTTCGCACCGCCGACAAGCTGACGGTGCAGATCAACCGCCGCGGCCAGAACATCAACCTCGACTACAACATCAAGTGAGGGGCTCCATGCTCAAGGTCTTCCACTCGGACTCCCTCCTCAAGAGGTCGCTCGCCTACGTCGTCGTCTGCGTGCTCGGGGTCACCGTCTCGAGCGGCGCGATCGCGGGGGTCTCCCTCTTCGCGATCTCGATGGCGCTCAAGGCGCCTGCGTCGTCCGCGCCGCCGCCGGCGCCGACCAACGCCGACCCCGCTCCGCGCCCGGCCAAGGCGCCGCCCGTCCGCGGCGCGCTCACCCCCTGAAGCTCGATACCCCGCTCTCTGCAGTCGTCTTCACGCCTCCCGTAAGGACTCGATGACGCCCTCGATTCGCAAGCTCGCCCCGCTCGCCCTGCTCGTCCCCGCGATCCCCATGGTCGCGCTCGCGCAGCAGACGCG
>JAEUKG010000159.1 GCA_016794325.1 Myxococcales bacterium
CGAAGGGCTGAACTCGTTGTAATTCATACACTATTTTCGCGAGCTCGGAGCGAGGGCGCGAAGCCTGCGGGGCCAACCATGACCCGGGATCGCCGGATCGGCAACCGTGACGTCACTGTCAGTACGCGCAAAGGGTGCGCGAGGTTCCCTCTCGCGCAAGGTTCGCGCTCCGCCGCTCGCGCCAGCCTGGCGCGTGTACGGACGAGGTGGGATCGACTATGACGAGGACCCCGCCGTGGAAAAGGGTGAGCGAAGGCAGCAGATCCTGAACGTCGCCCGCGAGGTGTTCGCCAAGCGCGGGTATCACGCGGCGAAGATCGACGACATCGTGGCGGCGGCCAAGGTCGCGCGCGGCACCTTCTACCTCTACTTCGAGGACAAGCGCGCGATCTTCGAGGAGATCGTCGACCGCGCCTTCACCCGCCTCGGGATGGTCATCACCCGGGTCGACACGCAGGATCCGGCGCGGTCGGTCGAGGAGCAGGTGAAGGACAACATCCGCCGCATCGTCGCGGTGCTCCTCGAAGACCGAGCGACCACGAAGATCCTGCTCTCGGACGCGGTGGGGCTCGACCCCGCGTTCGATCGCAAGCTCCTCGTCTTCTACGAGGAGGCGCTCAAGCTCATCGAGGAGAGCATCCGCGAGGGGCAGGAGCTCGGCATCGTGATGCCGGGCAACGCGCGCATCTACGCGGTGCTCGCGATGGGCGCGATGAAGGAGATCCTCTACCAGGTGGTGATGCGCGATCTCGATCTCGACGAGGACGCGATCGTGACCGGCCTCTACGAGCTCTTCTCGCGCGGCTTCCTCAAGCTCGCCTGAAGGGCGCGCGTCACCTCGTCGCGCAGGCGATCTCGAAGGGCTGCACCTTGCGGTACCTGGGGTCCGCCGCGCCCGCGTCCCTCGCCTTGGGTCCGGCGTCGGTCGCGCCCGCGTCGGTCGCGCCCGCGTCGTCGGGGCCGCCGTCGAGGTCGAGCGGGCGCGCCGTCGCCGGAGGAGACGGCGGGGGCGTGTCGTCGACGCGCGCGCCCAGCGGCAGGACGTGGCCCGAGAGCGCGCCGTCGTAGACGAAGCTCGCGATCACGCGAGGGGCCGCGGTGCGATCGGGCGTCGCCTGCGTCGAGGAGAGCGAGACCATGAACGGCCCGTCGTACGCGCCGCGCGTCGTGTCGCCGGGCGCCTTGGCCACGGGCGCCGTGTGGGCCACCGCCCAGCTCCGGGTGAAGGTGCCGCGCAGGGTCAGCGCCCCGGCGGGGCCGGTGACGTCGGCGACCACGACCGCGCCGGCCGAGGCGCCCGGCCCGTCGCAGCCGCCGGCGCTCGCGGGCATCGTCTCGGGCACTCCCCTGCCCTCGCCGCGGTAGTCGTGGCACAGCTCGCGGCCGTTGCAGTAGCTCGCGCCCGGGTCTTCGCAGAGGACCACGCGGGTGGTGCGGCCGCGCGCGTCGACGTGCTCCCACGCGCCGAGGGCGCCGGCGAGGAGCGCGGCGTCCGACGACGGCGTGTACGTGAGCGAGGGCGACGAAGCCTCGTCCTCGCACGCGAGCGGCGACGCGAGCACCAAGGCGACCACGAGCGCGTGACGGCGACTCATGGAGCGATTCTGGCGCGACGGCGGGGCGGTGGTCGAGGTCCACCGACGCCCGTTCACGCAATGTCACAATGTCGCAGGATCATGGCACGCCAGCGAGGTTCGCGAAGGCGGCGGTCGCGTCGAGCACGTCGCGGTCGATGTCGTCGCTCCGGAAGGCGTCGGCGGCGTAGGTCCGTTCGCAGCCCGGCTTCAGTGGCGCTCTGACGACGCGCTCGCCGAGGGCGGTCCCCCGCCCTGCCCCGAGCGCAGCGCGCGAGCGCGCGGCGAGGATCACCGGCAAGTGCTGCGCGAGGGCGTCGCGAACGTGGCCCGACGTCGGCGCGGCGAGCACAGTCACCGGGGTGGGCGCGCAGTCGGCCTCACCGCCCGCGACGATGGCGCAGTCGACGGCGCAGCTCGAGCCCGCGAGCCCCGAAGTGCACCCTCCGACCAGCGGGCCGGCGCACTCGATCTCGCCGGCGGGCGAGGCGCAGACGCCCGAGCAGCGCGCCGCGATCCATGCCCCCCATCGCATCTCGAGAAGGATAGCGCAGCCGGAGCCCCGATCGGGTGAGACGCCCGCGCCCTTGGGGGCCACACCATGGTGGACATGTAGCCCAGGGTAGGACTCTCCTCAGGTCAACCAGACCTTGATTTCATTGGATTTTGTGGCCGACCGCGCTTGGCATACTACATGTATGACTACGTGGTCATGCTCCAGCGCAGGACCTCGCTCACCTCGCTCGCTTCGCTCTTCGGCCTGGTCGCCATCACCACCCTCGGCGCGGGCTGCGCCACGGAGGTCCCCGACGACGGCGACGGCGTGACCCTCGAGGGCCTCACCGAAGGCGACGCCGAGCGCGAGGCCGCGCGCGCGCTCGCCGAGGCCGACGCGACCGGGCGCGACTTCGAGGGCGACGAGGGCAAGACGTCCGCGGGCGGCGGCTCCGGCATCGGCGCCCAGTCGCTCGACCTCACCGGCGACCTGGGCTCGGGCACGTGGGCGTACGACTTCCGCGTGACCACCGACGGGCGGACGAGCACCACGGTCGGCTCGAGCCGGCGCGACGCGCGGATGATGGGCGCCTCGACGCACAAGCTCTTCACCGGCTTCGCGGCGTTCGCGAACAAGACGGTCGAGGCCTCGACGCTCACGTACATGCTCCGCACGAGCAACAACCAGCTCGCCAACTTCGCGATGTGCAAGAACGGTGTGGCGCTCGGGCGCTACTCGGCGACGTGCAAGTCGGTCACGACGGCCACCGCGGCGATGAAGATGCCCGACGCGATCCGCGAGACGTTCGAGTGGCACCGCGAGCAGGGCGAGAACCTCTCGTCGACGCTCACCATGACCGACGGCTCCGGGCTCAACACGACGAACGTGCTCACCGTCGGCGATCTCGTCGAGGTGCTGATGGCGGGGCGCAGGCACGCCCGCTACTCCGAGTGGAAGAAGATGCTCGCCCAGCCCGGCGTCTCGTCGACGCTGCGGTCGCGGTTCTCCGGGTACGAAGGCAAGCTCTACGCGAAGACCGGCACGTACCATCAGGACGGCGGCGGCGTGAAGTCGCTCGCCGGCTACGTGGAGCTCGGCGGCGGGCGCACGCTCGTCTTCGCCGTCGTCGGCAACGGCGTCGGCGACGCCAACGCGGCCATGGGTCGGATCGAGAAGTCGGTGAAGAAGGCCGTCGAAGAGGCTCGCTGAGCCGGAGGTTCGTCATGTTCTCCCGCTTCCTGAAGGGCGCGCTCGCGCTCGCCGCAACCGCCGTCGCCGTCGCCGCCTGCGCCCCCTCCGAGGTCGAGGTCCCGGACGAGGACGCGCCCGACGTCGCCGAGGCGCTCACCCCCGGCAGCGTGGCCGCGATGATCACCTCCCCGCAGTGCAGCACCCGGGTGGTGCGCGGCCTCACCGAGCAGCTCGTGGCCGAGCTCGCGTGCATCAAGCCCGGCGCCCTCACGAGCATCGAGGGGATGAGCGGGATCGAGCTCGACGAGGACGCGTTCCCCTACCTGCAGACCCCCGCCGCGAAGGCGCTCGCGAACGCGCAGCGCGAGCTCGGAAGCCCCATCAAGGTGAACTCCGCGCTGCGGACCATCCCCCAGCAGTTCTTGCTCTACCGCTGGTACAAGAACGGCCGCTGCGGGATCTCGCTCGCCGCCAAGGTCGGCGAGAGCAACCACGAGGAGGGGCTCGCGGTCGACCTCGACTCGCACGGCACCTCGGTGCGCCGCGCGATGAGCCGGCGCTCGTACGCGTGGCTCGGGGCCAGCGATCCGGTCCATTTCGACTACAACGGCTCCGACGGCGTCGCGATCCAGGGCGCGAGCGTGCGCGCGTTCAAGCGCCTCTGGAACCGGAATCACCCGGAGAAACCGCTCACGGTCAACGACACGTACGACGCGAAGACCGAGAGCTACCTCCGCGAGTCCCCGGCCGCCGGCTTCCCGATCGGCGCCCGCTGCGACTGACCTCCGACGCCGCAAAGAGACGCGACCCGGCGCCGCCCGGGGCGTAGCCTTCTTCGCATGCATGAGACGCACGAGATGAAGGGGTGGTCGCTCGTCGTCGTGGGCCTCCTGGCCTGCGCGTGCGCTCCGAGCGCCGTCGACCCGGCGCCCGCGCCGGCGCCGACCGGCCCGAGCGATCCAGGAGCGCCTGCGTTCGGCGCGAGCGGGCCGAGGCCCGAGCCTCGGTGCGCGCCGCTCCCCTCGTGCGGCGCCGCGAGCACCCTCACCGCCGCGATCCCCACCGCGCCCGACGTCGTCGTCGACGGCTTCGCCGAGCACTTCGTGCATGGCCACCGCACGTCGACGGACTCGGCCGTCGTGCTCTTCCACCACGACGCCGCCTGGCGCGATCTCCCCGTGGCTCGTCCGGGCTCGCGGGTGAAGGCCGGCCTCGGCGCCCACGTGCTCGTGTGCGGCCCCGGGGCCGCGAGCTGCGAGGTCCTCACGACGGCGCTCGAAGCGACCTCCCTGCCTCGCCCGCCGTTCGACGATCCCCGCGATCTCGGCGGAGGCTGCGTCGCCGGCGACGGCGTCGCGTGCCTCGTCGGCGGCGCGTGGGTCGTCGCGCTCGATCCGTCGAAGGCCCCGGCGCGGGTGCGATCGTTCCAGGCCCCGGCGGGCGGCGCGCGCGGCCTCGCGGTGTTCGACGACGGCAGCGCCGCCTACGTGGAGCCGAGCGGCGCCCTCACCCCGATCGCGCTCTCGGCCCGCCTGGCCGGGGCGCGGCTCCAAGACGAGATCGAACCCTCGACGAGCGCGTCCGTCGTCCGCCTCGCGGGCGTGACCGAAGACGGGCGCCTCGTCGTCGGAGACCGCGAGCGCGTGGCCGTGTGCCCGAACCCGGAGGGGCTCGTGGGGTTCGGCACCCTCGGCGACGCGTTCGCGTGGCGCGCCGACGGCACCGCGTTCGCGCTCCAGGCGAGCGGGAGCTCCCGGTGCACCGAGCGCTTCGAGAGCGCGCCCCGGGTGGGCCAGGCCGTGCGCAAGTGCGGCCTGCGCGAGGTGCGAGGCATCGTCGCGAGCACCGCGATCGGCAAGCGGTCGGAGGCGATCGCCTGCGACTGACGCGCCGCGCGCCTCTCGTCGTCACGGGGCGGCGCACGACCCCTCAGGCTCCCGCGCGCGCGACTCCGCCGCGCCGGAGTCGGCGTCCACACTCGAGCTCTGGACGCGTCTTCAGTGGCGCGGGCGCGCGTGGGGGATCCCGAGCTTCGACTTGAACGCGAGGCTGGCCGCCTCGTCGCCGCCGCCGCTCGCCACGTAGGAGAAGCGGCAGAGGGGCTTCGCCTCCTGGGCGTCGGCGAGCGTCATCACCATGTTCGGCGGCACGTGATCGGACACGATGACGTATTTGAGCTTCGGCGCGAGCTCGAACGCCTCGAGGTCTTCGTCCGAGACGGACTCGCCGGGCGCGCGAGCCAGGCCGTCGCCGGGCTCGGTCGCGATCAAGAACGCGCACATGGGGCCGGTCTCGGAGCGGCAGAGCGACAGCCGTTTGTCGTGCGGCCCGTCGACGAGGCTCAGGCGGTTGACCACGTCGACGTTCGACGAGCGCGGCCACAGGTAGATGAGCGGCGCGGCCGCGGGCGTGCACTCGGGCAACGGCGGCGACGCGTCGAGGCTCTTGGCGAGCTTGGCCATGCGGCCGCGGGTCTCGGCGATCGCGGGAGCGTTCTTCGCGAGCACGTCGCGCCCCTTCGGCCGACACCCGCCGACCGCGAGGGCGGCGAGCGCGGCGAGACCGGCGAGCGTGGCCGCGGCGCGCCTCATCGCCGGGCCCCCGCCGCGGCGGGCGCGGGCGCGCGCCCCTCGGCGAGCCAGAGCGCGCCGACGATGAGCTCGAGGTAGCCGTGGAAGAATGCAAGATGCAGGTATCGGATGCGGGCCTCGCCCACGTCGTGGACGGCGAACGCGGCGAGGCCCACCATCGACACGAGGGCGCCGCCGAGCACCCAGATGCCGAGATCGGCCCGCAGCGCGCGCAGGCTCTGGCGGAACGACCGCGGCCCGGTGGCGCGGTCCTCCTCGGGGACGAGCCGCATCCACACCACGTAGTGCGCCGTCTGCCCGAACGCATAGAGCATGAGGAAGCGGAGCGGCCACGGCCCCTCGTCGGTGGGCGACACCGAGAGCGCGACGTCTTCGACGACCAGCCCTCGCGGCGACGGAAGCGCGAGCGGGGCGTGGTCGAGGGCGCCGCTCGCGATGGTGAGCGCGCCGAGCGCCGCCGCGAGGCCGACGGCCCAGTGCCACGGCGCCGACCGGCGACGCCACGCGAAGAACAGCGCGAAGCCCACCGCGTTGTGCAGGTGCACGAACGCGAGATCGGCGGTGCGCGCGTACGCCCACGCGAGCGCGCCGACCGCGGCCACGAGCCCGACCACGAGCAGCTTGCGCCACGCGGGCGCGCGCGAGACGGCGACGGCAGCGACCGCGCCGAGCGCCGCCGCGCGCAGCCCGTAGAAGTAGGTGCCGACGAGCGCGGCGACGACGAGCGCGGCGAGCAGCGCGCGGCGGTGGTAGCCGCGGCGGACGACGAGGTAGCGCACGTCCGACAGCACGTGGGGGATGCCCCACACGATCGGGCCGAGGCCCACCACCCACGCGGGCACGAGCGCGGTCGTGGCGAGGGCGGTGAGGAGGAGCGGTACGCCGAAGAACACCGCCCGCGCCTCGCGGGGGACGAGGAGCGGCCGCGCGAACGGACCGAGGAGGCGGATCGAGGCCGCGCGCGCGCGATCGGCGAGGTCGAGCGGGGCGTCGATCACGAGCCCTACGCTACCACGTGACCCGCGCTCGCCGAGACGCCGCCCGCGCCGAAGGTGGGACGCCCCCGCACGTTGTGCGCCCAATCTCGCCCCTTCGTTTGGACGGCGTGATGCGCTGTGTCATACTTGGAGAGGCTAGGATGAACCAGGGGCCCACTCGCAAGCTGACCCCCATCCCGAGCGTGATGCTCGTCGGTGTGCCGGAAGACCTCGCCGCGCAGTGCAGCGAGCAGCTGAACCCCATCCCCGTCATGCGGGTCGGGCACCCCGCCGCCGCGGCGCAGCGCGTCGCCGTCACCCGGCCGCTGGTCATGCTGGTGGGTGAGGCGTCGGCCGAAGAGGTGGAGCACCTGGTCGACCTCGGGCGCGGCGCGGGGTGCGAGATCGTGCGCGTCGCCGAGCTCGGCGCGATCGCGGAGCTCCCCCGGCGCCTCGAGCAGATCGCGGTCTCGTGCGCGCGGCGTCGGTCGGGTC
>JAEUKG010000174.1 GCA_016794325.1 Myxococcales bacterium
TGCGTCTCGCCGACCTGCACAACGCCCCGGGCCAGACGCTCTCGCTCGTGCGGCCGGGGCCCCCGATCCCGCTCTTCTTGCGGCGCGTCGACGACGAGCGCGAGCTCCTCGTCGACGCCGCCCCGGAGGTGCTCGCCCTCGCCGATCTCCCGGAGGGCGAGCCCCGCGTGCGCTCCCGCGGCGCCGCCCACGAGTCGTTCAGCCAGCTCTTCTCCCTCCCCTTCGACCAAGGCGTCGTCGCCACCTGGAGGGAGCCGCCTCCCCCGCCCCCGATCGCGGAGGACCGCCCCGAGGGCTCGTTCCCGAAGCGCACGGTGGGGGTGGTCGCGATCGGCGTCGGAGCGGCCGGCCTCGCGACCGGCGGCATCCTCACGTGGGCCGGCCAGCGCGCGTCGTCGGACGTCCCCGCGAACGAGAGCCAGGTCGACGTCGCCGCGCGCAACGCGCGCATCGACCGGCTGAACGTCGGCGCCGCGGTCGCGTTCGGCGCCGGCGCCGTGGTCGCGGGCGCCGGGGTCGCGCTCCTCCTGTGGCCCCAGGCTCCGCGCGGCGTCCAGATCTCCTTCGGGCCCGGCG
Organism: Myxococcales bacterium; assembly: GCA_016794325.1. Classification (GTDB taxonomy): domain Bacteria; phylum Myxococcota_A; class Polyangia; order Polyangiales; family Polyangiaceae; genus SXNL01. The sequence continues at coordinate 577 of JAEUKG010000174.1, forward strand.
GCGGGCGCATCGGCTATGAAAAATCGTTCTGACGCGTTCGTCCATCCGCGGAGGCCGCTTCGTTCTCGGAGCATGTTGACCAAAGCCTCCCTCGTCCTCTTCGCTTCCACCCTCTTCGCCGCCGCGACCGTGCCCGCCTGCGCGTCCCGGGTCGCCCTCGAGGATCGCCCCTGCCCGTGCGCCGACGGCTGGACCTGCTGCGCGTCGCGGAACGTCTGCGTCGCGCCCGGGACCGCATGCCCGTCGAGCGAGGCGGGCGCCGCGCCCGACGCCGCGCCCGAGGCCGGCGAGGCCGCCGTCGTCCAGCTCGCGCGCGGCCAGTCGGCGCGCTGCCTCGCGTTCGACTCCGAGCACGTGTACTGGCAGAACGCGAACGGCCTCGTCGTCGGCGCCCCCAAGGCGCGTCCGGACTTCAAGGTCTCGTCGTTCCAGACGCCGCTCGCGAACAACGCCCGCTGCGGCCTCGCGATCGACGGCGCGTCGCTCTACACGACGTCCTTCCAATACGGGAAAATCATTCGCCTTTCGACCGTGTCGAACGGCGAGTGGGCCATCGGCGGCGAGGGCAGCATCTTCGGCGCCCTGAGCGGCCCCTCCTCCGTCCTCGTCGACCCGCAGTGGATCTGGGTGACCGAATACGAGGGCGGCCGCGTGTCGAAGATCGCGAAGAGCGGCCCCACCGACGCCGTCGTCGTCGCGACGGGCATGAGCCGCCCGGACGCGATCGTCGGCGACGCCGACCACGTCTACTGGATCAACCGCGGGACGCCCGCGGGCGGCGACGGCAGCGCGCCGAGCGACGGCGCGATCATGCGCCTCGCCAAGAGCGGCGGCGAGCCCGTCGCGCTCGCGTCCAACCTGCCGACCCCGAACGGCCTCGCTCTCCACGGCGGGCGCCTCTTCTGGACCGACGCCGACGGCCGCGTGTCGTCGATCGGCGTCGGCGGCGAGGGGCAGACGACGCTCGCCACGCGCGAGATCGCCCCCGGCCCGATCGCGGCCGACGCGGCGAGCGTCTACTGGGGCACGAGCGATCTCCGGAGCGTGGCGCGAGGCGGCGGCCCCGTCGTCACCGCGTTCGACACGAACCTCCCGGTGACGCTCGCCCTCGACGACACGCGCGTGTACTGGGCGAGCACCGACGAGGTGTGGAGCGCCCTCAAGACGAGCGCGCTCGCCAAGCGATGACGCGGGCTCCTACTTGCAGACGGTGCCGCAGAGCCCGGTGATGCAGTCGTTGTAGGCCTTCTGCGCGACCTTCTGCGCGGGGAACTTGGCGTAGCACTCGTCGTCGCACGTCTTGGGTCCGCCGCCGCCGTCACCGCCGCCGTCGCCGCCGCCATCGCGGCCGCCGTCGCCGCCTCCGCCGCCGTCGCCGGCGCCACCCTCGCGGCCTGCGTCGCCGCCGTCCCCGGCTCCGCCGTCCTTCGCGGGCGGAGCGCACGCGAGGAGGCACTGCTGGAGCTCGGCGCACTTCGGGTCCGTCTTCACGCAGGCGACGGTCTCTTTGCAGCACTTGTCCTGCATGCACGTGGTGCAGGCCTCGGTCGCGAACTTGAGCCCGGAGGCCGCGAGGTCGCACACGTTCGAGCCCGAGGACGAGGAGCTCGACGAGCTCGACGACGACGAGCTCGACGACGACGAGCTCGGCAGCGGCCCGGGCTCGCCGGTCGGCGCGCTCGTCGACGAGCACGCGAAGAGGGCGAGCACCGCCCCGCCGATCCCCAACCCCACGACGAACGAAGCCCGGAGCGCCTGCGACATCCCTCGCGGCAC
>JAEUKG010000176.1 GCA_016794325.1 Myxococcales bacterium
GGGTGCGGGCTCCGCCTTCGCCGCGGGCGCGGGCGCGGGGGTGGGTGCGGGTGCGGGTGCGGGCTCCGCCTTCGCCGCGGGCGCGGGTGCGGGCGCGGGTGCGGGCGCGGGTGCGGGCGCGGGTGCGGGCTCCGCCTTCGCCGCGGGCGCGGGTGCAGGTGCGGGGGTGGGTGCGGGTGCGGGTGCGGGCTCCGCCTTCGCCGCGGGTGCGGGCTCCGCCTTCGCCGCGGGCGCGGGCTCCACCTTCGCCTCGGCTGCGGGTGCGGGCGCAGGCTCTGCCTTCGCCTCCGGCGCAGGCGCGGGCTCCACCTTCGCCTCGGGCGCAGGCGGAGGCTCGGGCGCCTTGGCCTCCTTGGGGGGCGCGAGCAGCTCGTCGATCTTGGGGCGCTCCACCTTGGGACGCTCGACGGCGGGCATCTCCGGCGGCGCGAGCATCGCCGCGAGATCGGGCCGGTCCACCTTCTTCGGCAGCTCCACCTTGGGCATCTCCGGCGGCGCGAGCATCGCCGCGAGCTCCGCCTTCCGCTCCGCGGGCGGGTCGGCCTTGGGCTCGGCGCGGAGCGAGATGGTGGGGATGTCCGGCAGCTCGCCGTCGGTCTCTCCCCACTCGTCTTCCATGTTGTCGAGGAGCGCGTCGAGGTTTTCGCTCGAGCGGTCCTTGGGCGGTGCCATGCGCTGACTATCTACCGAATTTCACGGGGTTTTGGCAACATCGCCTTGGGCCTTCGCGCGGGCGGCGATCGCCGCCACCAGCCGCTGGCAGGCGCGGGCCGACTGCTTCAGGAACAAAGACGGCTCCACGATCTCGAGCTCCATCAACATGACCTGGCCGTCGTCCCCCCGCGCCGTGTCCACGCGCGCGTAGAGGAGCGGCTCCCCCACCGCCGCGAGCACCTCCTCCGCGAACGCCCGCTCCGCGGGGTCGATCGTGGCCTCCGTCACCGCCTCGTGGCCTCCCGCGAAGCGAGGGCTCTTGCGGATCGCGTGGGTGAGCTCCCCGTCGATCCACACGAGCGAGCGCTCGCCGTAGTCGTCGACCGCGCGCACGTACGGCTGCACCATCACCGGCCGGTCGGCGGCGCGGGCGGCGAGCTCTCCGCCGGTGAGCCCCGCCCGATCGAACGCGTACGTCTCGAACGAGCCCGCCGAGACGCGCGGCTTCACGACCACGCGGCTCCACCCGCGCTCGTCCATGAGCGCCCCGAGATCGCGCGTCTCGCCGCGCTCGACGTACACGGTCGGCACGACCCGGAGCCCCTTGCCCGCGAGCTCCCCGAGGTAGGCCTTGTCGGTGTTCCACGCGAGGAGCGGCGCCGGGTTGAGGAGCGCCGTGGCGCGCGAGACGCGCGCGGCCCACGCGAGGAAACTATCTCTGTACAGATAGTAGTCCCACGTCGAGCGCACCACCGCGACGCCGTAGCGCGACCAGTCCACCGCGGGGTCGTTCCAGGCAGCGAGCGTGGCAGAGACCCCGGCCTCGGCGAGCGCCGCGAGCAGGATCGGCTCGTCGGGGTCGGGCTCCGGCGGGTTCGTGCAGGTCACGATCGCGACGTCACGCATGGATCGTTCGTGCCCCACCGTGAGGCCTGGTGTCAACGCATCCTTGACGCAACACGTCGAAACTTCAGCCGTCCCAAGGCAACCTACATAGGCACACATTGTGCACCTTCGCCGCAGGTCGACCATGCGCCACCGCTCCCTCCTCTTCGCACTCACCCTCGGCCTCTCCGCGGCGTCGGCCGCCACCAGCGCCGGCTGCGCCGTCGAGCAAGACGAGGAGGCCGACTTCACCGAGGACGAGCTGACGACGAAGCTCTCGGTCGATCGCATCCCGAGCGCGCGGACCTTCTCGTCCGTGTCGATCGAAGGCGGCGGCTTCGGCCAAGCCGGCCGGCTGATGAAGTTCCTCGTCGACGCCCGCACGGCCGCGAAGAAGACCTACTTCATCAACCAGAACTACAAGGTCGGCGGCAAGCAGCCGAGCTACGCCAAGTATCACTACTACTTCGCCAAGCACGAGCTCGGGATCGCCGACGACATCGCCAGCTTCAACCAGGCGACCTACAACTCGGCCACCAAGCGCTACTACGCGGGCACGGTGCAGACGTACACGCTCGGCGACGCCGAGGAGCTCGTGTACGCGATCCAGTTCTACCCCGACGACGTGATCTCGGAGGAGGTGCTGCTCGACGCCTGCAAGACGGTGCGCGCGCGCATCACGATCCCGAACGCGAAGGTCGCCTTCGTCGCCACCGGGCCCCAGCAGACGTTCGCGCGGGTGGGCCCCGCGCTCCGGGCCGCCGGCATCGAGCCGATGACCATCGATCAGGTGCTCGGCTCGGTGAAGTACCTGCCGCTCAACCCGGGCGAGGCCTGGGGCTACCTCCGGATCTTCCCGCGCGACTCGGGGGAGCTCCGGCCGACCGACATCCCGGTGTTCGACGAGCTGCCCCTCGACCTGACGGTCGTCGCGGGCACGATCACCCGCGCCTACCAGGACGTCACCTCCCACGTGAACCTGAAGAGCAAGGAGCGCGGCACGCCCAACATGGTGCTCCGCGACGCGTCGCCGACGCAGGCGAAGCTCGCCGCGTTCGCCGACAAGCCCGTGCACCTCAAGGTGGGCAAGGGAGGCTGGGTGCTCGAGGCGACGACGGCCGAGATCGTCGAGCAGAAGCTGAGGGACCGCACCAACAAGCCGTGGATCGCGCTCCCCGCCGTGGCCGAGCGGACCGCGCGCACCTACGACGAGATGTGCCCGGCGCTGGCCGCGTCGTGCACCGAGAACGGCAACCGCTTCGGCGGCAAGGCGGCGATGCTCGGCTTCTTGGCGAACAAGAGCGTGCTCGGTCGCGTGAGTCAGCCCGGGAGCATGTCGAAGAAGGTCGGTTACGACCTCGTGCCCTTCGGCTTCGGGATCCCGGTGCAGTTCTACCGCGACTTCGTCGACGCTCCGGAGAACGCGGCGCTGAAGGCGAAGATCGCGGACCTCGTCGCCCGCGAGAAGGCGGGGACGCTCTCCCCCAACGAGCGAGCGCGCCTCGCCGCCGACGTGCAAGCGCTCTTCTACAAGGCCCGGATCCCCGCCGCCCAGATGGAGCAGATCGAGCGCCAGCTGGCGGCCCTGAAGCAGAAGGTGCCGAACCTCGACGAGATGAAGATCCGCTCGAGCGCGAACGCCGAGGACATCCCCAACTTCGACGGCGCCGGGCTCCACGACAGCTTCTCCGCCGAGATCGACAAGACCGACAACCCGGACTTCTCGTGCAACGTCGAGCGCGTCGCCGAGGGCGGGGTCGTCACGAAGCTGAAGGTGAAGCCGAAGACCCCGCAGTGCGCGGTCAAGGCCGTGTACGCCAGCCTCTGGAACCCCCGCGCGATCGACGAGCGCTCGTTCGCCCGCATCGATCACGCCACGGCGGCGATGGGCATCGCGGTCGTGCCCGCGTACGACACCGACGACGAGGTCACCCAGAACGGCGTCCTCATCACGCGCGCGATCAACGCCGAGGACATCCTCGGCTACACGCTGAGCCTCCAGGCCGGGAACAACCTCGTGACGAACCCGGAGCCGGGCACGGTCGCGCAGCTCACCCTGGCGACCTTCAGCGACCTGAACCGCCCGCCGCGCTTCACCGTCGCCCGCTACGCGACGCCGACCAAGGGCGCGCCTCCCCTCACCCGCTCCGTGCTCGAGGAGCCGAAGATGCGCGAGATCGTCGACGTCGGTCGCGCGGTGGAGACCGCCTATTGCTCGGTCAAGCGCGGCTACTACGACGGCGACTGCAAGCTCGTCGCGTTCGACAACGACAAGCCGCGAGCCCTCGACATGGAGCTCAAGGTCCTGCAGAACGGTCGCATCGTCCTCAAGCAGGCCCGCGAGTTCCACGGGCGTTGAGCCTCGGTGGCGCCTCGGCGATCCACGCGGATCGCGGAGGTGCCGCAGCCGCGCGCGCCAGGGGGGCCGAACTCCAACGCTTTCCTACACGTGCCCACTCGCGGGCGCGCCCTCGAGAGCGGCACGGAACACGCATGAGAGGCAAGCACGGCAAAGGCTCCAGGGACCCCATCGAAGGGAACTGCCTTCCCCTCGTCCTCCCTCTCCTCCCCAACCCTGGCGCCTTTGCCGGCCTTTTTTCCCAGCCTGCGCGGCGCGGCGGCGGCGGCGCCTCGGGCCCACGGGCGCGTCCGGCCGGCCCGTCCTGGGCCAGCCCCGAGGACGGCGGCGAGCGGGCGAAATTGATGTACGCTGTGGGGACGGTCATGCGGTCTTGGCTTCGGATCGTGCTCGCGGTCGTCACCGCGGGTGGAGTGCTCGCGGCGCCCGGCGCGGCCGACGCGTTTTGCCGCTCCACGACCTGCCGGAGCACCGCGTCGAAGCCCTGCGCCACCGACGCCGACGAGTGCGTCACCGACGGCGCCAAGCTGTTTTGGACGACGAGCTGCGTGCAGTTCAACATGCAGCGCGCGGGCACGCAGGACCTCGACCCGAACGACGCCCGCGACATCCTCCAGAAGTCGTTCCGGGCCTGGAGCGAGGTCGACTGCGGCGGCGGCAAGATCGCGTCGATGACGTTCTCCGCGGGGCCCGACATCGCCTGCAAGAAGAGCGAGTACAACTCCAAGGGCAAGAACGTGAACGTCATCTTGTTCCAGGACGACGACTGGAACTACCGCGGGATCGACGGCACGCTCGCCAAGACCAGCGTGACCTACAACGACGAGACCGGCGAGATCTACGACGCCGACATCGAGGTCAACGCCGCGAACAACACGCTGACGATCACCGACAACGCGGCCAAGGTCCAGTACGACCTCCAGGCGATCATGACCCACGAGGTCGGGCACTTCCTCGGGATCGCCCACTCGCCGGATCCGTCGGCGTCGATGTATGCATCGTACAACCCCGGCTCGACCAGCCAGCGGCGCCTGTCCCCCGACGACGTGAAGGCCGTGTGCGCGATCTACCCGCCCGGCCGCGCCGCGCGCTGCGATCCCGAGCCGCGCGGAGGCTTCTCGGCGACGTGCGACGGGGCGAGCGACGACGGCGGCGGCGGCGTGTGCGCGCTCGGGCGCACGCCCTCGGAGGCGGCGCTACCCTTGGCTTTGACCGTGCTCGGTCTCGTGGGCCTTCGGGCCTCGCGGAGGAGATCTCGATGAAGAAGCTTGCTTGGCTGATTCCGGCCGCGCTCGGCGCGGCGCTCGCCGTCGCGTCCCTCGCCGGTGGTTGCAAGGGCTCGGACTCGCCCGCCGAGGACACGGGCGTCCGCTGCACCCCCGGCAACTACGTCTTCTGCCGGTGCGCGAACCGCGAGGAGGGGACGAAGCTCTGCAACCCCGACGGCAAGTCGTTCCAGGAGTGCCGGCTGCCGGGCGACGTGGCCTGCCCGGGCGGCGAGGCCCCGACCAACGACGCCGGCGTGCCCATCGACGACGCGGGCAACCCCGAGCCTCTGCCCGACACGTGCCCTGGCGCGCAGGTCGTCATCGACCCGAACGCGAAGAAGGTGGTCGAGGGCGACACCTCCGGCTCCAAGGGCGACTACGACGGCCGCCAGGGCGCCTGCGGCGTCGCCGGCGGGAGCCCCGACAACGTCTACGAGATCGTCACCACCGCCACCGGCCGGCTCAAGATCGAGGTGCAGGGGCTCGCTCCGTTCGACCCCACCGTGTACCTGCGCCGCACGTGCGACGACGTCGAGTCGCAGGCCTCGTGCGGCGAGACCACCGGGCCCGGCGGGACGGAGACGCTCAACGTCGACATCGTGACCGGGCAGAAGCACTACCTCTTCATCGACGGCAAGGGCGGCTCCAAGGGCCGCTACACCATCACCTTCACCCTCACCCCGGGCGGCTTCTGCGGCGACGGGAAGATCCAGTCGGGTGAGGCCTGCGACGACGGCAACAAGGTCGACGACGACGGGTGCTCCCCGGACTGCAAGAAGGTGAACGGAAACCCGACGAGCATGAACTCGTGCCCGGGCCAGCCGGTCGACGTGTGGCCGGGCGCGATCGTGACCGGGACTGGCTCGACCGAAAACGCGGCCGCCGGCACCTTCGGGCAGCCGAGCACGGTGTGCACGAAGGGCTCGACCAACTCCGCGAACGACCACGTGTACGCCGTGACCGTCCACAAGACGGGGACGCTCTACGTCTCGACCTCGCTCGCGAACTACAACGTCCTCCTCGCGGCGCGGCGCAACTGCACCGATCCGACGTCGTGGGACGAGCCGCCGGCGAACCAGTGCCCCGCGAGCGGCGGCGTGGCCGACAAGCCGGGGATGTGCGCGAACTGCCGGGGCGCGTCGGCGCCCTTCGACGAGACCATGCTCTTCCCGGTCACCGACGGCCAGACGTACGCCGTCGCCGTCTCGGGCGGCCTCACCGCGAAGGGCACGTACACCGTCGCGTTCGAGGTGAAATGAAGCTCCGCACCGTCGCCTCGCTCCTCGCGGCCGCGCTCGTCGTCGCGAGCGCTTGGGCCTGCTCGAGCTCCGCGGGCTCCACGCCCAAGGGCGTCTGCCCCCCCGGCAAGAGCGTGTTCTGCCGCTGCCAGGATCGCTCCGAGGGATCCAAGACCTGCAACGACGACGGCAGCGGCTATTCGCCCTGCGATCCCTGCATCGGCGGCGAGCTCATCGAGGACGACGGCGGCGGCTTCGAGCCGTTCGACTCCGGGGAGCCCGCCGACAGCGGGACGCCGACCGGCTGCGGCAACGGGACGATCGAGCCCGGCGAGCAGTGCGACGACAAGAACACGAAGAGCGGCGACGGCTGCTCGAGCAGCTGCAAACCTGACGGCAACCCCGAGTCCGCGCGCACCTGCCCCGGGATGCCCATCGACGTGTGGGACGTGGCGGTCGACTACGACGGGACGACCGCCACCTACAGCACGACCTTCAAGGCGCAGCCCGCGTGCGGCCCCGACGGCGGCGCGACCGCGGCTGGGTCGACCGCCCCCGACCGCGTCTTCAAGGTGACGCCGCACAAGACGGGCACCCTCACCATCTCCGTGTCGAAGCCCGCGTTCGACGTCATGATCTACGCGTCCGCGACGTGCGCGCCGGACATGGTGCACGCGGGCGCGTGCACCAACGCGCGCACCGGCACCGGCGACGAGACCCTGTCCGTCCCCGTCACCGACGGCAAGGTGGTCTACGTGGTCGTCGACGGGGCCGCGGCCAACCAGAGCGGCGCGTTCCACGTCCGCTTCGCCGTCAACTGAAGCGGGCCGGGGACCGCTCCGCGTGAGCCCCGGCTGGAACGACCCCGTCCTCGAGTTCGTCGAGCTCGTCGAGGCGATCGCGCGGAGCGTGCCGACCATCCGACGCACCGAGCGCGTGCCAGGAGAGCTCGCGCTCCGGGTGTTCGTCGGGCCGGGCGATCCCGCCACGTTCTTCCTCCACAACCTGTTCCACGAGACGCGGCCGATGCCGCCCGACGCCCGGGCCCACCGCGTCCACCACTACCTC
>JAEUKG010000195.1 GCA_016794325.1 Myxococcales bacterium
GTCCTGCCCGTCGCCGCCGTGCTCGCCGTGATCGCCTTCGCGGTGCGCCGCCGGAAGAAGGCCCAGGCCGCCGCGCTCGCGGGTTGACCGAGAGGGGGCTCGGTGCGAGCGTCGCTCGTGCGCCGATGGCGGAGGAACCGGACCTCGAGAGCCAGCTCGCCGCGGTGCACGCGGCGTGCTGGGGGTGGGCGCTCGCGTGCGCGGGGCGCGACCGCGACCGCGCGTCCGACGTCCTCCAGGAGGCCTACGCGCGCGTGCTCGAGCGGCGCGCGCGCTGGGACGGTCGCTCGAGCTTCAAGACCTGGCTCTTCGGGGTCGTGCGGATGATCGCCCTCGAAGAGCGCCGCTTCGCCGCGCTCCGGTTCCTCCGCGCGCGCGCGCCGCTGGATCCGAGCGCCGCGCCTCCGAGCGCGCGGGCCCCCGACTCCGAGCTCGGGGCGCGCGAGCGCGCCAAGGCCCTCGAGGAGGCGCTCCGCGCGCTGCCCGAGCGGCAACGGCAGGTCTTGCACCTCGTCTTCTACGAAGGCCTCTCGCTGGCCGAGGCAGCGGAGGTCATGGGTATCTCTACAGGAACAGCGAGCCAGCACTACGATCGCGGGAAGGCCGCGCTCGCGGCGCGGCTCGCGCGAGAGGCACAGGTGCGGAGATGACCGAGCCGGGCGAACGACCCCCCATCGACGACGACGAGCTTGGGCGCCGCTTCGCCGAGCTGCGGAAGCTCGACGCGGAGCGCACCCCCGAGATGGAGGCGCTCGTGCGGGCTCCGCGGCGCCGCGTGTCGGTGCTCCGCGTGATCGGAGCGGCGATGCCGGCGCTCGCCGCCGCCGCGGCCCTCCTCGTGTGGTGCACGAGGCCGCCATCGGCGGAGGCGCCGACGGCGGCGGTGGCTCCCATGTCGAACGCCGCCCCGGCGCTTGCGGGAGAGCTCGCCGGAGGCCAGGCGTCGTCGGCGCCCGCGCCCGCGGCGCGCCCCGAGCCGCTGCCGCTCGACTTCTTGCTCGATCACCCCGCCGGGCTCGCGCTCTCGCTCCCGGCCGACCTCGACTCGCCGCTGCCCGCGCCCCCAAGGTGAAACCGATGCTCCGCACCTCCCACGTCGTCCTCGCCCTCTCGGTCCTCGCCCTCGCCGCGTGCGCCAAGTCGGCGCCGCCGCTCCCTGGCGACTCGGTGTCGCCCGACGGCGGCGTCACGCTCACGCCTCCACGCATCTCGCCGGTCGGCGCGCCCGTCGAAGCGCCGGCCCCGGCCGCGCCGCCGGGAGCGGTCGAGAGCCGCCTGTTCCCGCCCGAGGTGGTGATGGACCACCAGGTCGCGATCGCGCTCACCGCCGCCCAGAAAGACGCGATCACGCGCGAGGTGGAGCGCGCGCAGAAGGAGCTCCTCGCGCTCCAGTGGGAGCTCTCGGCCGAGAAGGAGAAGCTCCTCGTCGTGCTCGACGAGCCCCGCGTCGACGAGGACAAGAGCGCCAAGGCCGCGGCTCGCCTGATGGAGCGCGAGACCAAGATCAAGGCCGCCCACCTCGCGATGCTCGTGCGGGTGAAGAACGTGCTCACCGCCGAGCAGCAGCAGAAGCTCCGCGCGCTCCGCGACGCGGGGAGGCCCGTCCGCTCAGGCGGGAGAGACGCCGGCCCGCCAGCACCATGAGCCCGAACCCGACCCAGAACCCCTCTGCCCCGACCCCGACCCCGACCCAGAACCCTCTGCCCCGAACCCCTCTGCCCCGAACCCTCTGCCCCGAACCCTCTGCCCCGACCCCGACCCCGAACCCGAACCCGAACCCGACCCCGAACCCGAACCCGACCCCGAACCCGCTCGGTCCAGACCCGGAGGATAGGTACCGAAGCGAACCCGCAGCATGGGTGAACGCGAGCCAGCTTCACCCGCTCGCCGCCGAGGAGGCTTGGCCGATCAGGGGGACGCGTCGATCACCGGGGTCTTCGGGGTGCTCGTGGACGTCCGCGCGGCGCCTGGGCTATCCCTTTGGAGATTGTTCGGGAGCGGGTTCGGGTTCGCGTTCGGGTTCGGGTTCGGGGGAAGAGGGGAGAGGGGAAGAGGGGAAGAGGGGAGAGGGGAAGAGGGGAGAGGGGAAGAGGTGAGCCTCCCTCGCTTCCGTTGACACGCCTCTGGAGGAATCCATGCGTGCGACCCCGAAAACCTACACCGACGAATTTCGTTCCGACGCGGTGGCGCTGTGCCTCCGCGGAGACCGCTCCCTCAAGCAGGTCGCGGCCGATATCGGCGTGAATCACTGGACGCTTCGGGACTGGTACAACCGAGAGGAGATGACGAAAAGCTCGAAGAAGAAGCGACCTTCGACGGTGGCGTCCCCGCCTCCGAACGAGACGGCGGAGGAGAAGGTCAAGCGTCTGGAACGCGAGATGGCCCGGCTCCAGAAGGAGAACGACCAGCTCCGGATGGATCGAGAGATCCTAAAAAAAGCGGCGGCCTTCTTCGCGAAGGAAAGCGAGTGAAGTTCTCGTTCATCCACGCGGAGAAGGCGAAATTCCCGGTCGCGGCGCTGTGCCGTGTGCTCGAAGTCACGCGACAGGGCTACTACGCGTTCGCCAAACGTCCGGCGAGTGCGCGCGCAAGCAACGACGCGATTCTTCGCGAGCGCGTGCGGACCGTGCACGAGGAGAGCCATCGTAGGTACGGCAGCCCACGCATACTTCGACAGCTGCATCGTGATGGCGTGAAGGTCGGCAAGCGACGCGTCGAGAACGCGATGCGCAGCATGGGCCTTGCTGCGCGCATTCCTCGACGATTCCGCGTAACGACCGCCGCCAATCCGAAGCATATGGTCGAGCCGAACGTGCTCGCGCGCGACTTCACGGCCACTCGGCCCGACCAGCGCTGGGTCACCGACATCACGTACGTCTGGACCGACGAGGGCTGGTGCTACCTCGCGGTGATTCTTGATCTCTTCTCACGCGCCGTCGTCGGCTGGGCGCTCGACACCACGATCTCCACGAGCCTGCCCCTCGCGGCTCTCGACATGGCCGTGCGGCGGCGCCGGCCGAGCAGTGGCTTGCTGCACCACTCCGACCGCGGCTGCCAATACACGAGTGCGGACTATCGAAATGCGCTCGCCGAGCTCGGCGTGACGGTCAGCATGAGCCGAAAAGGCAACTGCTGGGACAACGCTGTCGCCGAGAGCTTCTTCGCGACGCTCAAGACCGAGCTGGTGCACCCTCAGCGTTGGACCGACCGCATCGAGCTTCGCCTCGCGGTCTTCGAGTACATCGAGTCCTTCTACAACCGCCGACGGCTCCACTCGTCGATCGGCTACAAAACGCCTGCCGAGGTCGAGAGCGCGTACGATAACGCTCCCGCCAACGCGGCCTAACCGGTGTCAACGAAACCGAGGGAATTCCAACAAGGCCCCCCCCCCGCCCCCCCCCCCCCCCCCCCCCCCGCCCCCCCCCCCCCCCCCCCCCCCCCACCCGCCGCCCCCCCCCCAAAAAACCCGCAGGGC